>JBJEBO010000317.1:0-2213 GCA_051870155.1 Candidatus Cryptobacteroides sp. | reverse complement strand
ACAATATAGATGAGTTTGATACGGATATGAGGCTCAACTATATGAAAGCCAATTATCTCCGTGCAAGCCAACTCATTTCTTCAGGCTCTTTCCGTGCTGCTGTGCCTTATCTCAAGGCTGCGGCATATTATTCCGACAGAAGGGACGCGTTCAACCAAATGTCTCGTTTCTGGCTTGCTGAGTCTTATTACCGAAGCGGGGATACCGACCAGGCCCTGTCCCTTTTCAAGGAACTCTACAACGTGTCCGCCCTTTATGGCGAGCCTGAATCCTATCTCCTGCCCTACAATATTGCCTGGTGTTATTTCCGCAAATCTGACTACAAAAATGCCGAAAAATGGTTCACAGAATATCTGGGAGGCCGTTCTGTAGTGTGGCGCAAGGAAGCCCTGACAAGGAGGGGAGACTGCCTCTTTATGCAGAAACTCTACAAGGAGGCCTCAGACGCCTATGGTCAGGTACTGTCTGACTATTTCGATGTGAACGATATTTATCCATATTATCAGGCGGGTATGTCCTATGGACTTTCTGGCAATGACTCAAAAAAATGTACATTGCTTGAGAACGTGCTGAAGGCTTCTCCCAAATCATCATTCTATCCGGATGCAAAATTTGAGCTCGGAAGGGTATATGTCCGCCTCGACAAGACTGCAAAGGCAGAGGCTGTCTTCAACGATTTGATAAATACTACTTCTGATAGCACTTTTGTTGCCCGTTCCCTCATCGAGCTTGGTATGATAGCAAGGAACGATTCAAGGTCTCAGGAGGCTATTTCCTATTACAAGAGGGTAATCGAGCAAATGCCTATGTCCGGATATTCGGAGGATGCCCTCGTGGCCCTCGAATCACTGTACCAGTCCCTGAATGATCCTGATTCGTATCTTGCCTATATTGAAAGGATAGGAAAAGGTTCGATGAAGACCGATGATGAAAAGGAAATGATGATATTCAATGCGGCTGAGCAGATTTTCCTCAGCGAGGACTATGCAAAAGCAATAGTGTCGCTTGAATCTTATATGAAACGCTATCCTTCAGGGGCATTGCTGCCTAAAGCTCAGTTCTATATGGCTGAGAGTCTTAAATATACGGGACAGCCGGAAAAGGCTTGCGACTGGTATGAGAAGGTTATGAAGACAGGACAGGGGTCTTATCTTGAACTTTCTGTTCTGAATTTCTCAAATCTGTCATATCAGCTGCAAAAGTATGACGATGCTTTCTCCGGTTATTCAATGCTTCTTGAAACGGCCGTACTTGAGAACAATCGCTATGCGGCAAGACTCGGAATGATGCGTTCTGCATATTCGGGAAGAGACTACAAGAAGGCAGTTGAGTGCGCGGACATAGTTCTATCCGACCAGAGGACTTCTGGTGATTTGAAGACAGATGCTCAGTTCATCCTTGCGAAATCCTGTCTTGCCACCAGTCAGAGGGACCGTGCTTTTGGAATCCTCAGAACCCTTGCCAAGGATCCTTCAACACCTCAGGGGGCTGAGGCGTCATATATGCTCATTGTTGACAGTTATGACAGGGGTGATTTCAGTGGGGCGGAAAACCTGGTCTATGACTTCGCTGATTCCGGAACGGGTCAGACCTACTGGCTTGCAAAGGCTTTCATAGTTCTTGGAGATTCCTTTGTTGAGAGAGACAATCTCGAACAGGCAAGGGCTACATACGAGAGCATCCTCAGCGGATATAAGGCAGAAGGTGACGATGATGTCGCATCAACGGTGAAATCTCGTCTTGAAAAATTGGAAAGCCTTGAAGAACAGGCTTCTATGCAAATGTAAAAATGAATGTGACTATGTTTGACAAGAGATATATTGCAATCTTTTTTGCCGTTGCGGCAGGTACTTTGTGCCACGCCCAGAATCTTGATCCGACCGTCGAGGTTTCAAGGGCATACGAAGGCAAACTGCTTGAGGTGCATAAGCCTGTGATGAAGATGGCCCAGCCGGACAGCGTGTCGCAGTTCAACCTCAAATTTGATTATTCCGTTTTCGACAACCCTTTCAAAGGATCGTATGAATTCAATCCCTATATGCTCAATATGAGGCCTGAATCTGCTGTTTTCGATGGCAAAACCTTCTATTTCAGGGCTGGTGCCGGCTACCGACTCAATCCGTCCGCAGACCTTATATGGTCGCCACTTCCGAAAAAGGGCGATGCCACGGGACATAAATTCAGAATGAGCATTTACGCTAAACATAGGTCGT
>JBJEBO010000316.1:0-2227 GCA_051870155.1 Candidatus Cryptobacteroides sp. | reverse complement strand
CTGCGGGCGGCAAAGGATACATCCTATCAACGTGATTATATGTAGAAGACGGCGGAAAGCCGCTTCGTATGGACGGAACGAGTATTAATTTTCACTCCCATAGGGGGAGGCAGGTTGAATTGAACGTAATGAATATTATCAACAAAAAAATCGAATTATCCGACGGCAGGATAATTGAAATCGAGACCGGCAAACTCGCCAAACAGGCTGACGGTGCGGTCGTTGTAAAAATGGGCGGCACAATGCTTTTAGCCGCTGTCACCTGCGCAAAAGACGCAAAGGAAGACGTTGACTTTATGCCTTTGCAGGTGGATTATAAAGAAAAATTTGCCGCTGCGGGAAGATTTCCTGGCGGATTTATGAAACGTGAAGGCAAGGCTTCAGACTATGAAATCCTTGTCGCAAGGCTTGTGGACAGGGCCCTCAGACCTCTTTTCCCTGAGGATTTCCACGCGGAGGTTTATGTTACTGTAAACCTTATTTCTGCAGAAAAGGACATCCAGCCGGATGCACTCGCAGGACTTGCTGCTTCTGCAGCCCTTGCTGTGAGCGACATTCCGTTTGAGGGACCTATCTCAGAGGTTCGCGTTGCAAGGATTGACGGACAGTTGAAGATCAATCCTAACTTTAGCGAGATGGAGAGAGCCGACATCGACATTATGGTTGCCGCAACTTACGACAACATTATGATGGTCGAAGGTGAAATGAACGAGGTCAGCGAGCACGATATGCTTGAGGCCATCAAGTTCGCACACGATGAGATCAAGAAGCATTGCAAGGTGCAGATGGAACTCACCGAGGAAGCCGGCAAGACAGTCAAAAGGACATATTGCCACGAGGAGAACGACGAAGATCTCCGCAAGGCGGTTCAGGAGTTCTGCTATGACAAATGCTATGCGATAGCCAAGTCAGGTCAGGGCAAGCACGAAAGAACTGATGCTTTTGATGCTCTCAAGGAATCTTTCTACGAGACTATTCCGGAGGAGGAGCGCGAGGCTAAAAAGATGATGGTCGAGAGATATTATCACGCTGTGGAGAAAGCCGCAATGAGGAATATGATTCTCGATGAGGGAGTTCGTCTCGATGGCAGGAATACCACTCAGGTGCGCCCGATTTGGTGCGAAGTAGGCTATCTTCCTTGCGCACACGGAAGTGCTATCTTCACAAGGGGTGAGACCCAGTCTCTCTCTACAGTGACCCTCGGTACCAAACTTGATATGAAGGAGCGTGACGAAGTGCTCATCCAGGGCACAGACCAGTTCGTTCTCCACTACAACTTCCCTCCTTTCTCAACAGGAGAGGCAAAGGCGCAGAGGGGTATTGGACGTCGTGAAATCGGTCACGGAAACCTCGCTTGGAGGGCTCTCAAACCAATGATTCCTATGGCGCCTGAAAACCCATACGCAGTTCGCGTGGTTTCAGATATTCTCGAATCCAATGGTTCTTCTTCAATGGCTACAGTTTGTGCAGGATGTCTCGCACTTATGGATGCCGGTGTTAAGATCAAGAAGCCGGTTGCCGGAGTTGCAATGGGACTTATTACAGACAAAGACAGACCTAACGAGAGATATGCGATTCTTACCGATATTCTTGGAGATGAGGATCACCTCGGAGATATGGACTTCAAGGTGACAGGTACCAAGGACGGTATTACAGCCACCCAGATGGATATCAAGGTTGACGGTCTTTCATACGATGTTCTCGAAAAGGCTCTTGAGCAGGCACGGCAGGGCAGAATGCACATTATGGGCGAGATGATGAAGACAATCAGCGAGCCTCGTGAGGACTACAAGCCGTTTGTTCCTCGCATCATCCAGATCCGCGTTCCTGGCGAGTTTATCGGTGCCATCATCGGCAAGGGCGGTGAGGTTATCCAGAAAATCCAGAGGGAGACCGGCACAGTTGTTACCATCACCGAGGAGAATACCAATGGGGTTACAGAGGGTGTTGTTGACATCTTTGGCGAGAACAAGGAAGCAATGGACAAAGCTCTCAGCTGGATCAAAGGTATCTGCGCAGTTCCTGAGGTTGGCGAAGTATATCACGGAAAAGTTGTCTCTATCCTTGAGTTCGGAGCATTCGTAGAGATTCTCCCGGGAAAAGAAGGACTTCTCCACATCTCTGAAATCGATTGGGGAAAGACTGACAAGGTTGAGGACGTGCTCAATGTTGGCGACGAAGTGGATGTTAAACTCCTCGAAATTGATGCAAAAACAGGCAAGATGAG
>JBJEBO010000315.1:0-10261 GCA_051870155.1 Candidatus Cryptobacteroides sp. | reverse complement strand
GTCCGTTATCGTCTCCGTGAGCCATAATGAGGGCACCCATAAGACGAGTTGATACTCCCCAAGAAGTAGCCCACACATATTCCTGCTTGCCTTCCTTGTTGGTAAACTGGACATCAAAAGCCTTGGCAAAATTCTGACCGAGGAAATGTGAAGTACCTGCCTGAAGGGCCTTTCCGTCCTGCATCATAGCTTCAATTGTGAGGGTATCAAGGGCACCTGCGAAACGCTCATTCGGGCTTTTGTGTCCAACAACAACAGGCATAGCCATATAATTCCTTGCGAAATCAGCATAAACGTTCACCATCTTCTCTGCCTCTGCAACAGCCTCCGCGCTTGTAGCGTGGGCTGTGTGACCCTCCTGCCAGAGGAACTCCGCAGTACGGAGGAACAGCCTGGTCCTCATTTCCCAACGAACGACATTTGCCCACTGGTTGCAAAGAATAGGGAGATCCCTCCAGGATGTAATCCAGTTTTTATATGTATTCCAGATGATGGTTTCTGAAGTAGGTCTGACTACAAGTTCCTCCTCCAGTTTAGCTGAAGGATCAACAACCACTCCTTTGCCGTCAGGAGAAGCCATAAGTCTGTGGTGCGTAACGACAGCACACTCCTTGGCGAATCCTTCCACGTGCTCAGCTTCCCTGCTCAAGAATGATTTAGGTATGAAAAGAGGGAAATATGCATTTGAATGTCCAGTCTCCTTGAATTTGTCATCAAGAATCCTCTGCATCTTCTCCCATATTGCATAACCATAAGGTTTGATAACCATACATCCCCTAACCGCTGAACGTTCAGCGAGGTCAGCTTTCACTACGAGGTTGTCGTACCACTGGGAATAGTTTTCTGACCTTTTTGTTACTTCTTTTGCCATCTTATTTTGATTTTTTGTCTTTTTATTTTAACATTGTAGCCGAAATTGCATCTATATATAAGGAACTTTCGCAAACGACGAAGTCCGGAACGCGATTCCGCGCTGCGAAGGTACAAAATTTTATCAACATAGGAGGTTAAAATATGAAAAGTATGAAAAAGAGAATCATTATTGGCATTTCCACTCTTTCCGTATTGGCTTCCTGCGGAACATCAGCAAGATATGCGAATGTTCAGCCAGCATATCAGGACGGAATTTATTACTCTTACACAGGGAGCACGAAGCAGGAAGATCTTGAGGCCAAAGAAGAAGTAAACGCCCTCGTACAGAAAACCAAAAGTTCTGAAATCTTCATTGACAACGGCGAAAATGCCGCAATATACATCCCTGAAGACAAGACGGCTACAATTACCAGATCGAAGGAAGGTACGATGACGGTGACAGTGAATGACACCCCTGACATTTTCCTTAGTGTCAATATGCCGTGGATGAGCTGGGCTCCGGCAAGTTACTATTGGTACTACAACGACCCTTGGTATTACAGCCCTTCCTGGAGATACAGTTATTATTGGGATTGGTATTATTGGAGGGATCCTTGGTACTATACATCCTGGTATTGGAGAGATCCTTGGTATTGGGGAGGATGGTACGGAAGCCCTTATTGGTATGACAGATATTGGGGCTATTATGACCATTATTGGTATCATCACCACCATCATTGCTACGGAGGCTATCCATACGACCATCATTACGGACACAGACCTGCACCGGCTCCGACAAAATCATATTACGGAAGGAACATCACATCGTCGGCTCTGTCGGGAAGTTCAGGCTCCATCAGCAGGGGTGGAAGGAATTTTGGAGCATCTTCCGCAACTTCTTCAAGCAAAGGAAATTCATCTGCCCTCAACAGGGGATCTGCAAGCAAATCCACTGCTGCAGAGATGGGTTCTTCAACAGGACGCAAAGGTCTGACAAGGGGTGGCAACATCACATCAGTCAACAGGACTGACAAACCGGCTTCAACATCCGGCGTCAGAATTACAAGACCGACAAACGGCACTTCCGTGACAAGACCGACAACCGGAACGAGCGTTACCAGACCGTCTAACGGAACATCCGTGACAAGACCTTCCAACGGTACATCTGTCACAAGACCTGCCAATGGAACGACAGTGACCAGACCGACCAACGGCAACACACAAGTGACTAGGCCGTCAAGCGGTTCTTTCAAAGGCAGCAGCAACGCAGCCGTAACCAACAGACCTGCCAATGGAACGACAGTGACCAGACCGACTAACGGGACAACAGTGGCAAGACCGACCAACGGTGCGACCGTGACAAGGTCAGCAAGCGGCACGACAACAACAAGGTCGGCCTCCAATTTCAGGAAACCGACTTCTACAACTTCGAACGGCACATCTTCAGGAAGCGTATCCACTTCGAGACAGGCCTCAAGTTCTTCGGGACGGTCAGTTTCAAGCGGTTCCTCAACCTACCAGAGAAGCAGCAGTTATTCTACGGAAAGAAACAGTTCTTCATATAACAGTTCATCCTACAATAGGAGTTCATATTCAGGAAGCACTTCAAGGAGTTCATACTCAGGCGGTTCTTCATACTCGGGAGGATCCTCATATTCTGGAGGTTCGGGACATTCATCCGGAGGCGGTTCAGTATCACGCGGTGGCGGTTCAAGGGGAAGATAGACTACTGAAATAATTAATATAACGATGAAAAAATTACTATTGACCATCATTCTGGTGTGGGCTGGGGCAAGTGCGTGGGCACAGAATATGTACGACGCGCTCAGGTTTAGTGAGAACAACTACACAGGCACCGCACGTACAATGGCTATGGGAAACGCATTCACCGCACTCGGCGGAGATCTCGGAGCCACAACGATCAACCCGGCAGGCTCGGCTGTCGCCAAATATTCACAGGTCAGCGTCACGCCGGCACTCTCGATTTCATCCTGCACGGCAGTCGGAACGATGCTTGACGGCTACAGTAAACCATTCGGATTCGAGACGGCGATGCGCACAAATGACACCGGCATTAAAATGCCTAACATTGGAATATCATTCAATATCAACACCCACCGTTCGAGGGGAGTGAAAAACATCTCATTGGGCTTCATCTCAAGTGTGGAGAATGATTTTTCAAGCGATATCTATGCAAAAGGTACCAATGAGACCACCTCAATAGCCGGAGCCCTTGCAAGTTGGGCAGTGGATGCGAGCGGAAATCTTATTGATATCGATGATTTATGGACAGGTGCAGTAAGGAATCCATATTATTCATATACATATCCTTGGGACCTGGTTGCAGGATATAACGGAGGATTATTTGACTCCCTCACATATACCGATGAATTTGGAGAGACCTGGCTTGTAGGACACGTTGGAGTCACAGAGAATATCAAAGACAACGGAGATGGAAATTTTGATATTAATCTTGGAGGTCCTATAAATCAGACTTATGGAAGGACGCGGAGGGGAAGCAAAAGGAATTCCATCTTCAATTTTGCGATGAACATTTCCGATGTTGTTTATGTTGGAGCAAATCTCACCGTGACATCGATTTCATACGGAGAGGACTGGTATATCAGAGAACAGACTGAATATCCTGATATGTTTGACACAGGGTTCAAGGAACTCAGACTGGCCCAGGGAAGGACCGTGAAGGGTACAGGAGTGAGCGGAAAATTCGGATTCATTGTTACGCCTGGTCTCGGTTTGAGGATTGGAGCGGCTATTGAAACTCCATCCGTACTTGCTCTTCGGGAATCATATTGGTATGATGCAGAGACAAAGTCAACCATAAAAGAATATAATTTGAGCGAAAGTTCTCCGACAGGAGAGTTCTCATATAGGCTTGTAAGCCCTTTGAAATTCAATGCCGGAATTGCCTGGGCTTTCGGACAGTGGGGAGTAATCAGCGCAGATTATGAACTTGCTGACAGCAGATCGATGTTTTATAAGAACATCAAGACCAATGATATGAGCGATTTCGATGATATCAATGAATCGATTCGAACAAATTTCGGACTCTCACAATATTTTAGGGCGGGTCTTGAAATAAAGCCTATTCAATCATTGGCGCTGAGGGCCGGCTATGGTTTGGGTGCATCTCCGGAGAAAGCGTTGACTGGCAATGTATTCAAGTCCGTCGGGGCATATATGAACGATGTTTCCTTCGGTATAGGATATGATTCCCTGAGATCTTTTTTCTTCGATGTTGCCTGCAGGGGTAGATTTTTCCCGAAAGAATTTATCACCCCATATACTTACAATTACGATGGAATCATCTCTCCTGAAATCACTTGCAAACAGTCGGTATGGACGATAGCCGTTACGGCTGGCTTCAGGTTTTGATGAAAGAGACCGGGTTCTATAATGCACGAAGGTACATTATGGAATCCGGTCCTTCGTTGAAAAGGAGGTCCATAATGGAGAGTCCGGGAATGAAGCCGAATTTGTTGGAAAAAACTTGGAAATATTGTTTTTCCAAGGATAAGCGGCTCATAATATCATTGGAGCGTTTGGGATGGATATATTCCCTCATATCGCAAGACTCCGTCACCTCCTCATAAGGAAGGCCATTCCAGAGTCCTCCATCGCAGACTCCCCCGCTTTTGCGGAAGTCATCTGTTTCCCTGAGGTCTATGCATATACCTGTTTTCCTGATGAAAAATTCTATGATAGCTTTGTTAAGGGCAAAGAGGGATTCGTATTCACGTTCGAGGATAGCAAAGAATTCATCCTCGTAATACTCGAAATATGCGGATGTGCCATAGGCGGAGAATATGGCCGTCTCGTGTTGTCTCACCCAAGGAGTACCGTAATCAGGTTTAATTTCCTTCACCGGGAGTTTGTGCGTATTGTTTTCCCTTAGCACAGGCACTGAAATGGATGCGATGCCGTTTGCAGACATAAAATTGCATCTGGTACGCCAGGATTGTTTCTGATAATTCTCGCACGCTTCCAGATAGACTACGGCCGGTTTCGGTGCCGCATCAACGGACAATGGCGGCAGTTCAAAGCCTGCCGCCATTGCCGCGAAATATTCTATCGGCGGAATATACGCCGTACTTAAAAGCAGATTCACTATTCTATATCTCCCTTGACATTTGCCGAATTGCCTTTGACAATGCCCCTCTTGGAGTTCTTGATGAAATTGATGATGGCGTCACGCTCCTCAGACTCAGGGAATCCTGCCTCAACTTTCGCACAAGCGTCGGTCACATTCAAACCGCTTGAATAGATGATGTCGTACATATCCTTGATGTTTCTGATCTGGTCTGATGAGAATCCCCTTCTACGGAGTCCGACGATGTTGATACCGGCAAAAGTAATCGGGTCACGACCACAGAGGATATATGGCGGGATGTCCTTGTTGATTTTCGATCCGCCACCGACCATTGCGTGTTTTCCAATCTTTGAGAACTGGTGTGCCATTGTACCTCCACCGAGGATTGCCCAGTCATCAACGTCAGTTTCGCCTGCAATACCGACATAACTTACAAGGATACAATGACTTCCAACTGTACAGTCGTGGGCGACGTGAGTATATGACATCAGGAGGGTGTTGCTTCCGATTTTGGTTATTCCCTTTCCGCTGGCTTTGGTACCGCGGTTGATTGTAGCACATTCACGGATTGTGACATTGTCGCCGATCTCAACGTATGTAACCTCTCCATCATATTTGAGGTCCTGTGGAATAGCTCCTACGACTGCTCCCGGGAAAACCTGGCAGTTCTTGCCCATTTTCACATAATTGAAGATCGTTGCGTGTGGCAAGATTGTGCAGCCGTCACCGATTTCGACGAATTCATCAATGAATGCGTATGGTCCAACTTCGATGTTGTCTCCGAGTTTGGCGTTCGGATGCACTGATGCCAATGGATGTATCTTATTCATAACTTCTAAATGTTGCACTGCCCGACTATAGCCGCAGCAGCCTTTGTATTAATAGTATGCCCGGCCTTATAACCGGTCACTTTAGCTTTCAGAAATCCTCCACAAAGCCTCAGGTCTCCCATAAGGTCAAGGAGTTTGTGACGTGAACATTCGTTCGGGAACCTGAGTTCGAGGTTGTTCAGATATCCACCTGCCGAAACATCAAGCATCGGGACATCAAAGAGTTTGGTCATCCTCTCCAATTGTTCCTTAGTCACGGGATGCTCAACAATTACTATTGCATTGTCAGCATCACCGCCCTTTATGAGGTTGTTGTTGAACAGGTATTCCAATTCGTGGAAAAAGACGAAAGTGCGGCATACGCCAATTTCCTCCGCATATACAACGGAAGAGTCCCAATGTGCAGTCTGCACACCGAGAACCTTCGAATTGAAATCAACAGTCAAATCATAGGTTGTTTCATCAGCCGGTTCTATTTTTACATAAGCACCCGTTTCGGGATTGCTTATTTCCACAGGCTCAGTCAATTCCACATATTTTCTCAGAGCATCCTGTTCCTGGATACCATCGCTCCAGATGGCATCTATATATGGTTTTGCGCTTCCGTCAAGTATAGGAATCTCAATATTGTCAACTTCAACGATGACATTGTCAATCCCCATTCCCGTCATTGCAGACAAAAGATGTTCTATAGTCATCACTGACGCCTCCCCGGCGGTAATGGTAGTGCTTCTCGCTGTGCTTGACACTCTGTCGGCCCTTGCCTGTACGAACGCATCCTCTCCGAGGTCGGTTCTATGAAAGACAATGCCTGTATCGACCGGTGCCGGCTTCAGAGTGACATTGGCAAACTTACCCGAATGCAGGCCTTTGCCGCTGAATTTATATTCACCCTTGAGCGTATTCTGGTGTACTTGCTTCATATTCAAAAACTATTGGGCGGCAAAGATAGTCATTATTTTTTATTTTTTCGAATTTTGGCCCTGTCTCTTGAAAACAGCATAACTTCTCATAAAGTGCATATAAGGCAATGCTGGCGATCCAAAATATGTCTGACCTGGTTCCTTTATCGAACTTATCACTCCTGTCTGGGCCCCCATAGTAGTATTGTCCGCTATGGTAAGATGACCTGCAATCCCGACTTGTCCGGCCAAAATGCAATGTTTCCCAATCTTCGTTGAACCCGCAATACCTGTCATTGCTGCCATTACAGTATTTTCACCAACTTCGACATTATGCGCAATCTGACAAAGATTGTCAATCTTGACACCCTTGTGGATTATTGTAGAACCCATCTGGGATTTGTCGATGGTGCTATTGGCACCTATTTCCACGTCATCCTCAATGATAACGTTGCCAGTATGCTCAATTTTCTTGTATGAACCGTCCTCAAGAGGTGCAAAACCGAATCCGTCCGCACCTATGACAGCATTGGAATGTATAATCACATTGTCTCCAATCACCATCCCCGGATAAATTTTCACTCCAGGGTAGATGATGCAGTGGGAACCTATTTTTACGTTATCGCCGATGTATGCCTGCTCCCCTATTCTGGTATAATCTCCTATCACAGAGCGTCTTCCAACATAAGAAAGGTCGCCAACATAGACTTTCTTGCCGAATTTTGTCGAGCAGAAATATCTTGCGTGGCGGCCTCTGTACCTTTTGAATGAACGCTTCATCGCCGTGACGTGGTCCAGGAGGAAGGCAACGGCAGAATAAGCATCATCTACCCTCACCATAGTAGCGGACACGGGGTTCTGAGGAACAAATGACTTATTTACTATTATAATGGATGCCTTGCATTCATAGACATATTTTTCATACTTTGGATTTGCAAAAAAGCAAATTGCCCCGGGCTTTCCGGATTCTATCCTGGCAAACGAGGTCACTACTGACTCAGGATCCCCATCAACTATGCCTCCGGTAAGCTCCGCGATTTCTTTAGCTTTGAACTTCATCAGGTTTGGTTTTTTATACGATATATTTTACTATTTCAAATATTCTTTCTATATTTGCGCCGTGAGTTGGAACATAGGGGACGGCAAGTCCCCTATTTTTTTTAATAGGACCGCCGTTTTATGAACGCTTCAATAATACAAGATGCAATGAACGCGTCAATCGTTGCACACGGATGCTTCATTGTTGACATAAAAATTAATAAAGACAACGAAATAGAACTTGTCATAGAGTCTGAGGAAGGTGTCGTGACCCTCGATGACTGCGTGGAGATCAGCAGGAAGTTTGAAGAAAATTTCAGCAGGGAGACAGAGGATTATGCTCTCACGGTGACTTCTGCCGGACTCGACCAGCCCTTCAAGGTGCTCAGACAGTATCAGAAGGCAGTCGGAAGCAAGGTGGAGGTGTTTTTCAAAGGGGGAAAGAAGACCGTGGCCCTGCTTGAAGAGGCGGATGAGAACGGAGTCAGACTGAAATACTCGGTATTGGAGGCAGTCGAAGGAAAGAAGAGGAAACAGAGGGTGGAACACGATGAGAGATTCGGCTATGACAGCCTCACGGGAGTCAGACCATACATTGAATTTTAAATATAAAAATGATAAAACCTCAAAATGGAAAAGACAGAACTTAAAGATGCTTTTTCAGAGTTCAAGAATCTGAAGAACATTGACAGGCCCACGATGATGGGCGTTTTGGAAGATGTATTCAAGACACAACTCGCTAAGACTTACGGCACTGCGGACAATTTCGATGTCATCATCAACATCGACAAGGGAGACTGCGAGATTTATTGGAACCGTGAGGTAGTGGAAGAAGTGGAGGATCCGAACACCCAGATTGCCCTTGAGGAAGTGAACAAGGACGGTGAGGAATATGAAATCGGAGAGACATACGCCACAAAAGTGGATATGAAGAGTTTCGGACGCAGGGGTATCCTCAATCTTCGTCAGAACCTTCAAGGAAGGATTATGGATATAGAGAAGGCCAACCTCTATAACAAATATTCCAATATGATTGGTGAAATCTTCACTGGAGAGGTTTATCAGACCTGGTCCAAGGAGGCTCTAATCCTTGACGAGGAGGGCAATGAGCTCAGGCTTCCTAAGTCAGAGCAGATTCCTGGCGAGAGGTTCAAGAAAAACGACACTGTGAAGGCCATAATCAAGAGCGTGGAGATGAAGAACAACACCACTCCATATATCGTTCTATCAAGGACTTCGGATGAGTTCCTCGAGAAACTGTTTGAGCAGGAGGTGCCTGAGATCTATGACGGTCTCATCACTATTAAGAAAGTGGTGCGCATTCCGGGCGAAAGGGCAAAGGTTGCAGTTGAGTCATACGACGAGAGGATTGATCCGATCGGAGCCTGCATCGGAGTGAAAGGTTCGAGGATTATAGGAATAGTCCGTGAGCTTAGGAACGAGAACATTGACGTGCTCCAATGGACCAACAACACACAGCTTCTCATCCAGCGTGCTCTCAGCCCGGCCAAGATTTCTTCGATTGTCCTCGGAGGTGAAGAAGACAAAATCAAAGTCTATATGCTTCCGGAAGAGGTTAAGAAGGGTATCGGAAAGGGCGGATGCAACATCAGGCTTGCTGGTATGCTCGTGGGAAAGGAAATAGAGGTTTGGAGAGAGCTTCCTAAGGAAGATGAGGAAGAGGGAGAAGAGGATGTGCTGTTGAGCGAGTTCAGCAATGAGATTGACCAATGGATCATTGACAAACTCGAATCCATCGGATGCGACACTGCGAAGAGCGTGCTCGCACTTTCTCCTGAGGATATCGCCAAGAGAGCGGACCTCGAGGACGAGACTGTGGAGGATGTCCTGAACATTCTCCGTGCGGAATTTGAAGAATAATATCACCGCGGCGACGATGCCGCACAATCAAAGGGGGTAAAATATGGCAGATATAAGATTAAGCAAACTAACAAAGCAATTCAACATAGGACTCAGCACCCTGGTGGAATTCCTTCAGGGGAAGGGCATTGACGTAGATATGAATCCGAATGCGAAGATTTCTGATGAACATCTTCCTGCCCTTGAAGCAAAATTCGGGGAGGAACAGAAACTCAAGCAGGATTCCGAGAAGGTGGCCATCAAACTGAAGGAAATCATTGAGATGGGCAACAAGAAGAAAGGCGGAAATGCTGATGAGGAAGATGAGCCTGTGAAAGAAATCATCATCAAGAGCAACATCATCGCTCCTGAGGGACCTTCTATCCAGGAGGCTCCTGCAAAACAGGAAGTACAAGAGGAAGTCCTTGAATTGGAGACAAAACCAAAGGCGACAGAGGATGACGTAAAACCTGCTGTCCAGCAGGAAAAGCAGGAAACAACTCAGGAAAAACCTGTCGCACCGGCAATAGGAATCAAGGTAGTGGACAAAATTGACCTTTCAAAACTTGAAGGCAAACCGGAGAAGAAAGACAAGGATACAGGTTCTCCAGCCCCCGCAGAAACTGTATCGGAAGTGAAGGAGAAGCCGGTTGTCGCAACTAAGAAGGAAG
>JBJEBO010000314.1:0-2228 GCA_051870155.1 Candidatus Cryptobacteroides sp. | reverse complement strand
ATTTTTGTTTTTAATAGAAGTATTAAGACATAGAGTCATACTAAAGAAAAATAATTGAGTTTTCTTTTACCGTACCCTCAAATCTGGACAATTTGAATTTAATACGGGCAAAAGAAGACCGCGTCGTTTGGCGTGGTTCTTCTTGTCGTATTAATGGGTGTCCAGACCCTGAGGGTACACAATGGAGTGCCACGTCATTTTCGTTGCCTGCGTGAAAGAAAACCACAACGGGCAAGAAATATGAATGACATCAAGCAGTTTGACAACATCACTCAAACAGTGGCGGACGACCTGAAGGTTCAACTCGGTAAGGGTGGCAAGGTCTGCGTCGCCGCTGCGTGTTTCTCTTTCTATGCCTTTGAGGCGCTCAAAAGAGAGTTGGAAAACATTGATGAGTTCAGATTCATTTTCACTTCCCCGGCATTCACAAAGGATTTTTCTTCAAAGCAGAAAAGAGAGTTTTATATCCCGAAACTTCAGCGGGAAAGGACCTTGTTTGGTTCTGATTTTGAGTTGAGACTTCGTAATAAGATGTCCCAGAGGGCAATTGCCCGCGAGTGTGCGCAGTGGATTCAACAAAAAGCAAGATTCAAGAGCAATGTATCCGGAGGCTCCGTAAATGGGTTTCTCACTTGCACTAATACAGAAGGCAAGTATGTATATATGCCTTTCAATGAGTTCACGACTACGGAACTCGGCCTTGAAAGAGGAAACAATCTATGTCCGGGTGTCATCCGTCTTTCATCCCCGATGGCAGATGGCTACATCCGAAATTTCAATGAATTGTGGAACGATGAAAGGCAGTTCAAGGATGTTACAGATCAAATCATTGACAACATATCGAATGTTTATAAGGAGAATGCTCCGGAATTTATATACTTTATCACACTATACAATATCTTTAAGGAGTTTCTGGATGATATTTCGGAGGATTTCCTTCCTAACGAAGCAACCGGATTCAAGAGCAGCCAAGTATGGAATAAACTATATGATTTTCAGAAGGATGCGGCACTTGCCATCATTAACAAGCTGGAAAAATTCAACGGTTGTATTCTTGCTGACAGTGTAGGTCTCGGCAAGACATTTACAGCACTCGCTGTCATAAAATACTATGAGAACAGGAACAAATCTGTTCTTGTGCTTTGCCCGAAGAAGTTGAATGACAACTGGATAACATACCGAAGCAACTATGTAAACAATCCGATTGCCAAAGACAGGTTAAGATACGATATCCTTTTCCACTCGGATTTGTCAAGAACAGGTGGTCAGACAAACGGATTGGATTTGTCCCATATCAATTGGGGGAATTATGATCTTGTTGTGATTGATGAATCGCATAATTTCCGTAATGGTGGGAAATTATCTGGAGATGATGAGAATCCCAAGGAGAACCGTTATCTCCAGTTGATGAACAAGGTCATCAAGGCTGGTGTTAAGACCAAGGTATTGATGTTGTCTGCGACGCCAGTGAATAACCGTTTCAATGACCTGAAAAATCAGCTGCAACTTGCATACGAAGGAGATACTGAAAATATCAACGGACTTCTGAATACCGAAAATTCTATAGACGAGATTTTCAGGCGGGCGCAGAGGGCATATAATGTTTGGGCCAAGATGCCGAATGAACAGCGTACAACTGAAGTTCTTCTTGGTATGTTGGACTTCGATTTCTTTGAGGTTCTCGACTCTGTGACGATTGCCCGAAGCAGGAAACATATTGAGGCCTACTACAATACGGAGGCTGTCGGAAAGTTTCCGACAAGGCTTCCTCCGATCTCCCGCCGTCCGAGCCTTACTGATCTTCCTAATGCCATCAATTACAATGAAATATATGAGCAGTTGCAGAAACTGAATCTTGCCATATATACTCCATCGGCATTCATCCTTCCGAGTGCACTGCATAAATATGTGGACGCGGATGATGAGATGGGACATCGTCTTACTCTTGAAGGACGGGAAATGGGTATCAGAAGACTTATGAGTATCAATATGCTCAAACGTCTGGAAAGTTCAGTCAATTCGTTCCGTCTTACACTTCAGCGAATCGAGAAGGTGATTGCGGGTACAGTCGAAAGAATAGACAAGAGAGAATCGGAACTTGTTGTTGAAGAGGCAATTATGCCCGACTTGGACATTGATGATCAGGATAATGATATGTTCATCGGCACCAAGAAGAATAAGATTCTTCTGGATGATATGGATTATGTATCGTGGAGAGAAAGTCTTGC
>JBJEBO010000313.1:0-2239 GCA_051870155.1 Candidatus Cryptobacteroides sp. | reverse complement strand
CTGCCTCAAGACCAATCTTGTCAATCTTGTCGATTGCAACGGTTATATCCACCACCTTGTCAGGAAATCCGCAGATTTCAGCAAGACCTGTGAGCACCTTCCTGTTGTTGATCTTCACGCACACACGCACGTCAAAGAGCTGGAAAACGCGGTCAACAATCTGGACAAGCTCCAATTCATTCAGGAGGGACTTGGAACCGATGACATCCACGTCACACTGGTAGAACTCCCTGTACCTTCCTTTCTGAGGTCTGTCTGCACGCCATACCGGCTGGATCTGGAACCTCTTGAAAGGGAATGAAATCTCATTCTGATGCTGGACCACGAACCTTGCAAAAGGAACAGTCAGGTCATAACGAAGACCTTTCTCACAAACTTTGAGCGAAAGAGCCTTGCTGTTGTAACCTGCTTCGACGCCCTCAATTCTGTATTGCTCGTAATCTATTCCCGAGAAAGCATCTCCGGAATTCAGAATCCTGAAAAGAAGTTTGTCACCCTCCTCTCCGTATTTGCCGAGAAGGGTGCTCAGATTCTCCATCGAAGGAGTCTCTATCGGAGCATAGCCATAGGTCTTGAATACGGAGCGGATGGTGTCAAATATATAGTTTCTGCACGCCATTTCTGACGGACCGAAATCCCTCGTCCCTTTCGGGATGGATGGTTTTTGTGCCATATAATAATATTACTTTAGCCTTTCCTGGAGAGCCTTTGCCTGCTCCTCATATCCAGGCTTGCCGAGAAGGGCGAACATATTCTTCTTGTAGGCCTCTACGCCCGGCTGATTGAACGGATTGACTCCCAATATGTAAGCACTGATTCCGCAGGCTTTCTCGAAGAAATAGAAGAGGGAGCCGAGATTATATTCATCGATTTTCTCAACAGTCACGGCAAGCTGAGGGACACCGCCGTCAATATGAGCGAGTTTGGTTCCGAGTTCAGCCATCGCGTTGCACTCCTCGACGTGTTTTCCTGTGAGGAAGTTGAGACCGTCAAGATTCTGAGGGTCATTGCTGATGGTCATAGAACGGTTGCTCTTCTCAACGCTTACAACAGTCTCCATAAGCATACGCTCGCCATCCTGAATGTACTGTCCCATAGAATGGAGGTCGGTTGTGAAGCTTACTGATGCAGGGAAAATACCCTTTCCGTCCTTACCTTCTGACTCTCCAAAAAGCTGTTTCCACCACTCTCCGAGATACTGGAGTTTAGGATTGTATGTCACAAGAATTTCCACTTTCTTGCCCTGACCGTAAAGAAGGTTACGCATAGCGGCATACTGGATTGCAGGGTTGCACTCGCATTTCTTTGCGCAAGTCTCTTCCATCTCGGCCGCTCCCTTGAGCATAGCCCTGATGTCGAAGCCTGCAAGAACGATAGGAAGGATACCTACCGGAGTGAGAACGGAGAAACGGCCTCCGACATTGTCTTCAATCACGAAAGTCTTGTAGCCTTCCTGAGTTGAGAGGGATTTGAGGGCGCCTCTGTGCGCGTCAGTAACAGCAACGATACGCTCTGCAGCCTCTTTTGTACCATATTTCTCTTCGATATACTGTTTGATGAGACGGAAAGCGACAGCCGGCTCAGTGGTTGTACCTGATTTGGAGATAACAACACAAGCCACATTTCTTTCCTTTACGAGATCCATCAATTCGCTGATGTATTCTTCAGAAAGGTTGTGACCGGCAAAAACTACTTCAGGGGCATCCTTCTTTCCTGAAAGCTGCTTTGCAAAAGAGTGTGAGAGGGCCTCGAGGGCACATTTTGCACCGAGATAAGAACCACCGATTCCGATTGTAACTACGAGGTCAACACCTTTGGATTTCCAAGAATCCCTAACTGCTTCACATTCAGCGATAAGAGACTCCGGAGTCCGGGTAGGGAGATGCTTCCATCCGAGGAAGTCATTTCCTGCACCTGTTTCTGATTCAAGAACATCCAAGGCTGCAAGAGCCTTTTCTACATATTCCTTATAATCTGCATCTTTTACGAAGGAGCTGCAGCCTCCCAAATTAACTTTAAGCATAATTATTTGATATTAGTTCCAAACATTTCAATTTCTCAGCCCGTTCAATCCTCATCCTCCCAATCCCATCCGTCAAACCCGGACTCCTCAGCGAGCCTTCCAGCTATGTCATCTGGAACACCGCTGAAATCCATACTGTCCCACAATAACTCCATCTGACGACGGTCTTTCTTGGTAGGTCTTCCGGCACCGGGATCCCTTTTGAGGAAAAACGTC
>JBJEBO010000312.1:0-10334 GCA_051870155.1 Candidatus Cryptobacteroides sp. | reverse complement strand
ATGAGAAGACACGCCTGATGCACAAAGCATTCGACAAGACAGGGAAGAAAGTCCTCGCCTCAGCGGCATATAAGAAATTCTTCGCAGCAAATAGTCATTGGCTCATCCCATACGCGGCATTCTGCACTCTCAGAGACCTCAACGGAACACCTGATTTCAGCAAATGGGGAGAATATGCAACATATTCCGAAGAAAAGGTTGCCGCACTCTGCAGAAGGTATAAGACAGATGTGGATTTCCATTGCTTCATCCAATATCATCTTGACAAACAACTCACCGAAGCCTGCGAATATGCTCATTCCAAGGGAGTTGTCCTCAAGGGAGACCTTCCGATTGGAATCAGCCGCACAAGCGCTGACGCCTGGCTTCATCCTGCACTCTTCCATCTTGATTCACAGGCAGGAGCACCGCCTGACGCATTCTCCGCATTCGGACAGAACTGGGGCTTCCCTACCTACAACTGGGAAAGGATGGCAAAAGACGGATTTGCCTGGTGGAAAGCTCGTTTGGGCAAGATGAACGCATATTTCGACGCTTTCCGCATCGACCATATCCTCGGTTTCTTCCGTATATGGGAGATTCCTTACGAGAGTGTACACGGTCTTCTCGGACATTTCAATCCTGCCCTTCCATACACTACTGAAGAGCTCGACAAGATGGGATTCAATGTTTCTGACGGGAAATATGTCACCCCTCCGACCTATCCACACGTGCTTGACAAGTTTTTCGGAGTCTATGCAGAGGAAGTGAAAGAAAAATGCTTCAAGGACGGAAAGCTGAAGCCAGCCTATTCTACTCAGAGAAAGGTCGCTGCGGCATTTGCAGGGGACGGAGAAAAGGAAACGGCAATCCGCGAAGGACTTATGAATCTCCTTGACGATGTGCTCTTTGTAGAGGACCCGAGGAAGAAAGGAAGTTGGCATCCGAGAATCGGTGCCCAGAACACATTGACCTATGGTTTCCTTGACGAATACAGGCGCAATTCGTTCAACAGGCTCTATGACGACTTCTTCTACAGACGCCACAACATTTTCTGGAAAGATTCAGCAATGGCTAAACTCCCTGAGCTGCTCCGTTCTACAGGAATGCTCGCCTGCGGAGAAGACCTGGGAATGATTCCGGACTGCGTTCCAGAGGTGATGGACAGCCTCAAGATCCTCTCTCTTGAAATCCAAAGGATGCCGAAGTCTATCCACGAAACTTTCGCCAATCCTGCCAACTATCCATATCATTCAGTATGCACTACTTCCACCCACGATATGAATCCGCTCAGGGCCTGGTGGGAAGAAGACAGGGCTGTGAGCGCACAGTTCTACCGCGAAGTGCTTGGAGGTCAGGGAGATGTTCCATATTTCTGTGAGCCTTGGATTTGCGAAAAGATTGTGAAACAGCATCTTGATTCAAGGGCTATGCTCACTGTGCTTCCACTTCAGGACTGGCTCTCAATGGACGGGGAACTCAGGTTCGGACAGCCGGACAAAGAACGAATCAATGTCCCTGCCATTCCACGCTATTATTGGCGCTACAGGATGCACCTCAGTCTTGAGAACCTTCTCGGTCAGGAAGGATTCAACGGCAAGGTCAAGACAATGATTGACGCTTCCGGAAGAAGCAAGTAATTCCTTGAAGATTCCAAACCTAATTTAATAGCGCGATATAAAAATGCCTTTGAGACTATTCATAACTGCGGTCCTCTTACTTTTCTCCTGCTCCTTGGTTTTATATGCCAAGGATAACGGAATCAGCCTTTGCCCGGAGTGCCAGGCAATGTATGAGAAAGTTGACGAAGCCGTCGGTAAGAGTTCGTTCGATTCACTTAACTGCCAGTTCCACATTCTTGCTCTTGAACATAAGGACAAGAATGCGGAACTGCAATATTATCTGCTTGAACTACGTCACCGTTGCCGCGGCAGTTCCAAAGAGCAGGTTCTCGAAGCAATGGAGAATCTCAAGGTTAAGGCGTTGGAGTTGGGCGAGCTGAAATATTTTTTCAATGCATACACTCGTGCTGCGATGTATATGACCGACATCGAAAAGGACGAGATAGGAGTAATGGAATTGATAAGCAAGATGCTCATCGAAGCCCAGAACTACAACAGTGAATATGGTTTCTATGAAGGCAACCGCTACCTCGCCCTTATTTATTGGGGAAAAGGAGATTTCATCAACTCCAGGAAATATGCCCTTGAGGCGTACCGCATATATACCCATACCACTGACCCCATAATAAAAAATGAGACAGTAATCATAAGGACCCTTCTTGAATTGTCTGAGACTTACAAAGTTGACAACGACTCTTCAAGGATTTTCCTGGAAGAAGCCCGGAAGGTTGCAGCAGCTCCAATCGACTCCTTCAGATGCGCCTACCACGAAGCCCGATATCTGGCAAAAAAGAAGGATATGAAGGGATATGCGGTTTTGCGCGACTCGGTGCGTCGTTCAGAACGTTATTACAAACGCTACTATCCTCAAGGGGATTTGATGTTTGAGGCTACAGAAGCAGCGGCAGGAGGGAATTGGTCTAAATTCAGGGAAAATGTACGGCAATTCAACACCGTGATGGACCTGAAGTATTTCTCGGAACTGGCATATATCTACGGGAATAACCTTGAGCTTGCAAATGTGGAAGCCCAACTCCTCGACATCATTTATGAGTCACTTTCCAAGAGTCACAGCAATGAGGTTGACAAACTTGCCGCAATGATGGGAAACAAGGAGCTCAGCTATAACCTCAATGAGACCGAGGAGAAACTTGAGCATTCAAACAAAATGGTCATCACCTTCCTTTCAGCCTGTCTATTGCTTTTCGCTTTTTTTTCGGCAATATATGCCATTCATAATTACAAGGAAACAGTAGAGAAAGAAAAACTCATTGTTCAGCTCAGACAATCCAAGGATGAAGCGGAGACAGCGAACAGGATGAAGACCGCTTTCGTCCAAAATATGAGTCACGAAATCCGCACTCCATTGAACGCCTTAGTTGGCTTTTCCCAGTTGCTGAGTCTTCCTGACGGTAGCCTTACCGCAAAAGAGAAGGAAGAATACGCTGAAATTGTATCCAACAGTGGCGATGTCCTCACTGGATTGATTGACGACATCCTGAGTCTTGCCGACATTGAATCAGGTAATTACAAGATTACTCTTACTACCCTCAAGCCCGCCTCCGTATGCAATTTTGCTATGATAATCGTTGAAGGAAGAGTCAAACCTGAAGTCAAACTGGTTTTTGACAATCAGGTTCCGGACAACCTCATAATCAAATCCGACATCCTGAGGATTCAGCAGATTCTGA
This sequence comes from Candidatus Cryptobacteroides sp., assembly GCA_051870155.1. Taxonomy (GTDB): domain Bacteria; phylum Bacteroidota; class Bacteroidia; order Bacteroidales; family UBA932; genus Cryptobacteroides. The sequence continues at coordinate 7,042 of JBJEBO010000312.1, read as the reverse complement.
CAAATTTCCTTACCAATGCGAGCAAAAACACAGAAAAGGGTTCTATAACCCTCGGCTGTACAACAGAGGAGCATCCGGGATTCGTCACATTCTATGTTGCCGACACAGGTATTGGCGTCCCGCCGGACAAGGCGGAGGAAATTTTCGGTCGATATGTTAAACTGGATTCTTTCAAGCCTGGAACTGGATTGGGCTTGTGCATCTGCCGAAGTCTTGCCGAGAAACTTGGAGGGAAGGTATATCTCGACCAGAACTACTCTCCGGGAGCACGGTTCGTACTTGATATTCCTGCCTCCGAATAACTATTTTTCGGTCAACGGAAGAAAATCGGTCATTTGAGGAATTATTCCGAACACAGATTAAGGCGTTTTCACCTTTTGGATTATCTTTGCATAGATCTATATAAAAATCGCAAGACCAACAGGATGATGAAAATCCTGTTCATTGCCTTTATATGCCTTGCCATCGGGTTTCTTAAAGATTCCGTTTTCCTGTTTGACGGGACCGAGAGCAATATGTAGGTTTGTTCATCGCATTTCTCGGCCTCCAGGATGCCGGTATCATTGAAGCCAATGAAACAACTATGGTATGTCTCGGAAATCTTCACGAACCTTCGGCATTGCTTGCCTGCTTCGGAATCCTCTTCACGGCGGTACTTCTTATCCGCAAAGTGACAGGTGCTCTGCTAATCGGCATACTTGTGACCACGGTTATAGGTATTCCTCTCGGAATCACACATATAGATTCTGTATTCAGTTCACCTCCAAGCATAAAGCCTATTTTCTGTCAGATGGAATGGAGCAGTATCTTCAGTTTCGATATGCTCATCTGTGTGATAACCCTCCTGTTCATGGACCTGTTCAACACTATCGGAACATTGATTGGTGTGGGGCAGAGAGCAGGATATGTAGATGAACAAGGCCATATGTCCGGGATGAAGAAGGCATTCATGGCAGATGCCATAGGAACTACGGTCGGCGCTTTGCTGGGCACATCCACCGTTTCCACTTATGTCGAGAGTGCAGCAGGAGTAAATGCAGGAGGTCGCAGCGGACTTACGGCTATGGTTACCGCACTTTGCTTCGTACTCTCATTGTTCTTTGCCCCGTTGTTTATGGCCATCCCGGAAGTTGCCACTGCACCTGTTATGATTCTTGTCGGAGTCATGATGATGGGCGACATTATGAAAATTGATTTCAACAACTATGTCACTGCCATCCCGTGCTTTGCGTGCATAGCATTTATGCCGTTTGCATACAGTATTCCTGTCTGTTCGGCCTGAAATATATGTTTCTATAACCTTGCATCAAACATCCTCAATGTGATGTTTGATGCAAAATTACTCTTCTGGACACGCCTATTGCATCTTGGTATATCTGATAATTGTTGTTACATTTGCTAAAAATTAATGTGATATGGGTATCAAATCATACAATAAGCGAATTGCCAATGCTGTAGAGTCATTTTGGCAAACCAAGGAAATGCAATTGAATGCCAGTGTAGATACAACCAATCGCGGAGCAGTTGTTGGCGGTAAGCAGCTGGATGCTTTTGTCACACTCCTCAAAGATATCGCTACTGAGTATGGAGTACCTGAAGATAGCGTATATACGAGATGCAATTACCTGCCTGGATATTTCAGGTCATCAAAGAATTGGGATTTGCTCATCATTTCACCAGGCAAGAAGCTCATTGCAGCCATAGAACTTAAATCTCAGATTGGATCTTATGGAAACAATTTTAATAATAGGACAGAGGAAGCATTAGGATCGGCAGTTGATTTGTGGACCGCATACAGAGAAAAACAGTTTCCTGATCAAACTCCTCCTTGGCTTGGTTATCTGACAGTTGTGGGTAAAGATGCAGATTCAACATCGTCTGTTCAAAACCACGAGCCCCATTTCAAAGTCAGACCAGAGTTCAATAATGCGACTTATCTTGACAGATATAAGATTCTTTGTCAAAAACTCATGTTGGAACGACATTATTCCATGGCAGCGATTGTGTGTACAAGTGGGCCGTCACATTTTGAGAATCTTTCGGAGGATACATCAATAGATAAATTTATCAATTCATTCATCGGACATTTGATTGCTAATGCATACGAATTTGGAAAATAGCAGATATGGATTGAGAAGTTCCGGAATACAACACGGAGATGTGTTCACATCTCCGTATGTTGTCGCATATATGCTGGATATGCTGCATTATACTTCTGACAGGGATTTATCTGAAATTTCCATTCTTGAGCCATCTTGTGGTGAAGGAGAGTTCCTGATGGAGATTGCGGCACGTTTAAAAGCATCATCTGTAAAGTTTGAATTTGATTTCCAAACTGCATTTCAAAATAACGTATATGCTTATGATATAGATAGCAATAAAATCAGATATTGCCATAAACGATTATCAGATTGGGGGATTTCTTTTGATATTTGTGAAAATGTCATTGCTGCCGATTTCCTTTTATCCGATATTCCTGAATTTGATTGTGTGGTTGGAAACCCTCCATATGTACGTTATGAGCAGATTCCTGAAAATCAACTAAATATATATAAGAATATATTCAGGACATTCCACTATAGGGCAGATATATATATATTGTTTTTTGAAAAGACTTTAAAAGCTCTTAAACCAAATGGAAAGCAGTGTTTTATCTGCTCTAACAGATGGTTAAAAAATGAATATGGGAAAAAACTTCGTGCAATGATATCATCAATGTTCTGTATAGAGAGCATTATTTCACTTGAAAAGGCATCAGATGCATTTCAAGAGAATGTTTTGGCATACCCCGCCATCACATTGATAAAAAACTCTCAGAAGTGTGACTTTGTAGCATATTCAGAAATAAAGTCAGTACAAAATCTTGGAAAAATAGTTTCTACGATGCTTGAGCCTCCTGTATCATATGACTGGAGCAATATTTTCTGCAAAGTTACAAACAAGGCAGGGATGAAGACAATTGAAGAGATGGGTTTCAAGATTGGTATAGGAGTTGCCACTGGAGCTGATTCAATATTTATCTCGAACAGATTTATAGGAAAAATAGAAGATGAATTGCTTTTGCCTGCTCTGAATGCTAAAGATATAACTGGTAACAAGGTAAACTGGACTGGGAAGTATATTCTCAATCCATATAAAACCAACGGAAACTTGATAGATCTGGAAGATTATCCGATGGCAGCCTCATATCTACATGCAAATAAGGAGCGCCTTTCAAAACGTCACGTAGCAAAAAAGAGCCCTGATAAATGGTATAAGACAATTGACAGGATCGTTCCAACATTGAAATCTATGCCTAAGATTTTGCTTCCTGATATTTCTGGGAATAAATATATATATGTTGATAAAGGCGATTATTATCCACTTCACAATCTATACTATGTTACAGGTGGCACTCTTTATCAACTGGAAATTTTGGCTGCTTTGCTAATGACTGATTATGTTAGAAATCAGCTGTATTCGATAACCAACTGCATGAACGGTGGCTATCCAAGATGGCAGAGCCAATATTTACGGAAACTTTTGATTCCTGATATCAAGGCATTGAATGCTATGCAGATACAATCCTTGTCAGAAGCATACAGACATTGCGACATCCAAAGTCTTAATTCAATAATGGATGCAATCATTTCAGCCCTGCCACTGCCAGACATCAAGAGAGAACCACGAGTAGAACAACTATCATTTGAATTCTCTGCATGAGTCAGATACTGCTACTAAGACAATGCAGCAAAACTCCCTCAATGTGATGTTTGATGCAAAATTACTCTTCTGGACAAGCCTATTGCACCTACCGGGCAGACAAGGCGGCACAGGTGGCATCCGACACATTTCTTACCATCGAGACGAGGACGGCGGTCTTCACCGAAAACTATGGCCTGATGACCACCATCATTGCAGGAGATGAAGCATCTTCCGCAGCCGATGCATATTTCTTTATCGAAAAACGGGAATACCTTGCTTTCCCTGTCAAAATTTGAAGGAGATACAAATGAAGGGAGACTCTCTCCTACGATAGCCTCCAAACTATCCAGATTCCTTTCTGAAAGATAATTCTGAAGACCTGATACCAAGTCTTCAATTATACGGTAGCCATACTGCATGACGGCCGTACATACCTGAACATTCCGACATCCCAACTGAATAAATTCAAGTGCATCCCTCCAGGTCTCGATCCCTCCGATTCCGCTGAACTGGACTCCTTTCAAAACAGGATTTTTGCTCATTTCGAGAATATGTCTCAATGCGATTGGCTTGACTGCACGCCCTGAATATCCTGACACAGTCCTCTGACCGGAAACCTCGGCTGATGAGGACATTGTAACAGACTTGATGGTATTGATAGCCGAGATTGCATCTGCCCCAGCCAATGCAGCAGTCAATGCAGGGGCATTGATTTGGGTGATGTTCGGTGTCATCTTAGGTATGACAGGAATTGACACTGAGCGCTTTACAAAGAGTGTATAAAAGGCGACAAGTTCAGGATTCTGCCCCACGTCACTTCCCATACCGGTCGTACGCATCTGAGGGCAGGAGAAATTCAGTTCAACAGCATCGCACCCTGCTTCCTCAGCCATTCTGGCAAGTTTCACCCACTCGTCTTCCGTCTGTCCCATTATGCTGGCAACAACAATCTTGGAAGGATAGTCCTGCTTGAGTCTGCGCAAAATCTCGAAGTCTGTTTCCGCCGGATTCTCGCTCAATTGCTCCATATTCCGGAAGCCATAGAAATCTCCTTTGCGACCTTCATCAGCCAGAGCATCAAAACGAGGTGAGACCTCACGTATATCTTGCAGACTCACAGTCTTGTAGAAGACTCCAGCCCACCCTGCCTCGAAGGCGCGCGCCACCATCTCATAATTGGTGCATACCGCTGACGATGCAAGGAAGAACGGATTTTCGCACCGCAGTCCACAGAAATCAATTTCAAGAGAAGGTGATGGTCTTTCTGAATTATGGACCAGATTGACGGACGAAAGTGCAGACGCCATTTCCCTCAAACGGATCGGCCTGTCATAATGGATACAGGCTTTTTCCGCTTCTGCAAGTTCATCTTTCGAACACCCGTTGAACAGCGATGCCGCCAATTTTTCATTGTCGAATCTAACGGCTCTTACAGCTTTTGCCGGATCTGAAGATTTGCATACCTTCGAACAAGGTGCATCTATGCACAGCATACATCTTGACGCTTCTTCTTTGATGTTTATCATAATTCAAAAATATTATCAAACCATTTCACAAAATTAATAAGAGGATGACTAAAAAGTCCCTTTTTTGTCATCTCGACCAAGCGAAGCGCGTGGAGAGATCTTTATAAAGAATAGATATTCAATAGATATCTCGACTACGCACTTCGTGCTTCGCTCGATATGACAGACTTTTTAGTCACCCTCTTACTATTTTATAGTAACATCCGGATTTTTTATTACACCGGGTACTAAACATCCTTTACTCAAGGACATAAGAAGGAAGCCGATGCAATGAAGAACGGCTTGCCTGTCATAACGGAAGAGAAATCTTACTATAGTCCAAGGACCTTGTTGATTGCTGCTGAAAGGGCTTCCGTATCCTCTTTATGAGGATAATCGAGAAAGTCATCGGTGTGGTTGCTATCCTTTATTACGAATCGTTCGATATTTGGATTTCCGCAGTTGTCTTTGATTCCGGCTCCGGTCCAGAAATCGTCCTGACCATATACAAAAATCATTTTTGCGTTCGTCTTGGGCAGGAATTTTCCAAGAAAATTGACCATCAGGGTATCAGAGAATGCGATTGCTTCCCTCTCTGCAGGCGTCCCCAAATTGTCTGAGAATCTGACATCGTCATAGCTGATAAGATTCTCCTCAACCTCCTCCTGATAAGGAGTGAGATCAAAGATGAAATATCCCAACTCCTTGAGTGCCTGAGGCTCATACGGGCTATTCAAACTCAGGGACTCTTCTTCTCCACTTTTAGTAGAGAATGTCACCATCATATCCTTACGTCGTTTCTCCACAGTTTGCTCTTTTCCACTAATGAAATCAAAGACATCCGCAACGCTTGAGTTCTCGTCCGGAATCATTGGGAACCAGTTGCTGACTGGCTTATATGCCAGACGGTCCAAGAAAGTATTTATTATATATCCGGGCATCTCAGCAGCAATATCCTCCAAGGGCAGGGCTTTGTATTCATCTCTTTTGGCAGCCTCTTCACACAATTCATCCTGCATCCAGAGGCCCATCTTTATGAATTTTATCATACCATCACGAACTTCTTGTGTGGCAATTCCTTCCGAAATCCACGTGCCAATCCCTTCGTCATCCAATGACGTGCAGAACGGGGCGCAGAATGGAAGATATAGATCCATATCGTCCGGATAAAAACGCGCGTACAATGCCGAAGTGATGCCTCCCTTGCTGACCCCGCTGGAAACCCATTTGTTCCGAAATGCTGGTTTGAAGGCCTCATAAATGTCGTGGAGATCCGCACTCGCCTGACGGGAAGTGAGATAAGTCCAGTTCACATCGGGATACATACCGTCCGGTATTGATTTATCAAAATAGCGATATTCGAATTCTATGACATTCGCATCAAGCAATTTGGCGATGTCCGGAACAAAATCATATATCTCATAGCCTGTACCATATAGCACAACCGGTGCGTCATAAGACTTGAAATGCAAATATACACGCTGCGGGATGCTGTATCCTACAGATTGGTCAAAATGATCCAGAGGTTGTTTGAATGTCATCTGCCAGGCGCTCTCAAAACCCGTCCAATCATCCTCCAGTTTCTCCACTGAACGTACCTGTGGAATGGATTTCAAAAATTCCTCTATCACCGGCGGTTCTTCGACCGGTTCCGGAACAGGTTGCTCATCTTTGCGGCAAGATGAAAATGCCACAAAGATTGTTGCTGCAACAAGCAGCAGCTTCATAAGGTCAGTTTTTCTCATATCTTCATACGGTTTTCGTCGATGGCAAATATACATATCTCTAATGGAATATAATACAGAGTAATTGTCAAATTCTTGACGATTCCACTAATTATTCTTATTTTTGTT
>JBJEBO010000311.1:0-10344 GCA_051870155.1 Candidatus Cryptobacteroides sp. | reverse complement strand
CTATATCAGACGGGAGAGGTGTCTGAATTTGTGTAATTTAGAGTATCCATCACAGTAACCACCAAAAGGATATGCGGTCTCTTCGTCGATTTTCACAGTCAAACCGTCTCCAAGGTCATATACAACGCTGCAAGGTCCATAAAGGGCGGCAACAGGTGCGCCTGCCGAATCCTTGAGCCACATCCTTGAAACATAATTAGGGAAATATCTGTGGAGATTGCCGATACAGCATTCAGTCTCGTGTATAGGACGGTATTCCATCCAGGTCTTTCCATATTTGAAGCCGTTGTGATCTGAATTGCCGGTAGCAATGAACTGATTAGGACAGGAGAAATATTGCATTGCCTTGAAATCCTTGGTGATGCAGCCGAAAGCGGCATTGAACATACATTTTTCGATTTTGTCGGCATAGACAGCATCACCGGTAGTGGTTAGGAAATATCCCATCGTCCAGCAGAAATCAGTGATATCACAGGTCTCGTGACTTGCCAACGCATCATTTCCGGCAAGACCTTCCGTGCTGGAATTTACTCCGTCAACAAGCATATTCGGTTCCTCCATCTTCCTGTCCGCATTGAGGGCAGCCTGGAGATATTTCTCCTCTCCAGTATAAGCATAAAGAATCATAGGCACTTTCAACATCTCATTCATAGTCACCCCGTGCATCCTCAGCACACTGTCATCAGTACAATTGGTCTGGTTCAACTCCGAATAGGAATTGTCCCACGCAGCCTTAGCACGACGCAGCAATTCTTCGTTGCCTGTGATGGAATATGTCCAAAGCATTCCTTCCACATTCACAACGAAACGGCTCATACTCAATTCCTGCTGGGTGTATGAAAGATAGTTTTTCTCAAGGGCTGCGGGAATCCTTTCATCGCCAGTTGCCTCATAGCAGGCCTTCATAGCCCTGAAGAACACAGCGAAAGGCCAGGCCATGGATTCGGTTTCAGGTCCGAGCCTTCCTTCCGGACGGTCAGCAGCGCGGATTTCAAGAAGCTTGCGATTTCTTTCAGCCTTGAACTTCTGATAGTCAGTCACATTCGGATCGGCAGTAATCTGGGCTACAAAATCAGCAAGAGCATTCAATTCCTCCTGTGAAGGCTCCTGTCCTTTCTTGAACGGGAGAGGATTGGCAAGAACGTGCTCAAGATTTTCGTTCCACACCTTCAGAAAATCAGGGTCGTCCGTGATGAATGCGTGCCTTGCAAGACCGTCAAGATAATAGGCGGTCTGCTCGAAGCGCCACCAGTCAGCTCCGCGGGAATCAGAATCCCTCTTGATTTCTCCTGCCCAAAGAGGGCTGTTGTAAGGATAGTCCATAGCTTCAGGATGCCCTGTAAGACCTTCTTTCTGACGATTCAGGATTTCAGCCAACCAGCCGTCCGGGGTGATGTCCGCTATGAGACCTTCAGAATAAACGGCATATTCCGGAGCAGGGATTTCGGTTGCGACCGGCGCCACGAATCCGCCTGAACAAGATATGGCAAGCAAAGCCATACCCAAGATGATATTATGCTTCATTATTTCAAACTTTGTGTCAAATATAGGAATTTTCCTTACAAAATTATCTTTACTTACGCTTCCCAACTCCCCTTATAGGCTGTGCCTCAATAGGATTCTCGGGCCAGGAATGTTTTGGATAACGCATTCTCAACTCTTTTCTGACATCAAAATAGGTTCCGCTCCAGAAACTCCTCAAATCCGCTGTCAATTGCACAGGCTTGAACCCGGGAGAAAGCAATTCCATAAGCACGGATCTCTTTCCTCCATCAACCTTAGGGGTATCCTGCATTCCGAAACATTCCTGAAGCCTCACCCTGAGAATAGGAGCATCAGCCCCCTGGCGATACTCAACCCTTATTCTGCTTCCTGTAGGCACTTCGATATGGGACGGAGCAAGATTATCAACAATCTTTTGCTGATCATAGTCCAACATTCCCCAAAGTACCTGCTCCAGATCTATTTTCTTCAACTCCGCAGCAGTAGATGCATTCCCTATATATAAAGGAAGCCACTCCCTGACCTTACTCAATACAGTTTCCGTACTTAAATCCGGCAGTTCCAATTCGGGATGCCAGGATGCAACAGCAGCAACCCTCCTTTGCAGATTGCCCACCTTGTCGGAGAAATCAAACATCCCGGCACCATCCTTCGGCGCCGCCTCGCATATCGTCTCCAAAATGTCTTCCCTTTTAACATTGGAAAGGGGCAAGGAATCCACCAAGATTCTTCCTATCCTCCTTTCAGTCCTTGCCTGAACCTTCCCGGCCTTCGCATCCCAAACAAGCACATCCCTTCGTGCCACAGGAAGATCGTCCGGAGATACAGGGGCGGCAAGGAAAATCCTGCCCTCTCCCCCTTCCCGCGCATTCAGAACTGCAACGGCAAGATAATCACTGTCTGCAAGCGGATCAGAAATATCAGTCATCGCAAGATCACCTCCCGAAAGGAGGAAATGGCCATAACCCCTGCTTTGGGCGATTCTTTCCGGATAGGCAGATGCGACCAAAAGTCCTGCATCATAAGGATTTACGGAAGAATTATCCTCAGGGGCACATATCAGCGAACGATATTGGGCTGAGATAGTTGCAAGCCTGAGCCATCTCTGTTGCAGTTTGTTTGAAGCGCGAAGATGTCTTAACCTTTCCACCCTGAGACAGATGTCAACGCCAGCTTCTTCGGAAGAAAGTGGGTCGCGTTCATCAAGGATTGCTGCAAGATCCGAAGCGAGTGCCTTGAGCGAAGGGGTTTCCGCCCCGACCAGCATCGCGGCTATACGCGGATGGCAAGGAAGAGCGGAAATTCGTCTTCCATAAGGAGTTATAGCTCCCGTAGAACCGAGGGCACCGATGCCTTCCAGCACCTTGGAAGAGAGGCGTATGTGCTTTGGAGGCGGAGGCGTGAGCCATTGTAAATTGTCGATTTTTTCCCCTCCCCAGGCAGCTATATCCAAAACTGCCGAGCAAAGGTCAGCCTCAAGAATTTCAGGGATTCGGTTCTCCGCCATCCTCAGTTCGGTTCCGGGAGTCCACAGACGCAAACAAATTCCAGGGGCGTTCCTTCCCGCCCTACCGGTCCTCTGTCTTGCCATATCCTGACTGATTCTCACTGTCTCAAGACGGTCCAGGCCATTCTGAGGATTGAAAATCATCTTTCTGCATAGGCCTGAATCCACCACAGCGCGTACCCCTTCTATGGTAATGGATGTTTCAGCTATAGGCGTGGCGAGCACCACCTTTCTCTCCCCCGATCCGGACGGGGCTATCGCCTTCTTCTGGTCTGCCGAAGAAAGCATTCCATAAAGCGGATATATTGCTGTAGTCCCCAATGAACCACCGAGGATTTCAGCGCAACGGCGGATTTCACCCTCTCCCGGAAGAAAGGCAAGTATATCCCCCTCACATTCGCCGTGGATGGTCCTGACCGCCTTTGCGACATCCTCCGCACACGAAAACTCGTCCGTATCCCTCTCCGAATGGACCACCTTCACAGGATACATCCTTCCCTCCGACTCCATCAGAGGCGCTCCGAGTTCCTTGCAGATAAAATCAGCATCTATGGTCGCCGACATTATCACTATCCTCAAATCCGGTCTTATGGTCCTGAACGACTCCCTCGTCAAGGCAAGGGCGATGTCGCTCGAAAGGCTGCGCTCGTGGAATTCGTCGAACAAGACCGCGGCCACCCCGTCCAATGTAGGGTCATCCACAAGCATCCTCGTCAATATGCCCTCCGTCAGGACCTCTATCTTCGTTTCCGGGGAGACCTTGCTCTCAAGCCTCACGCGATAACCCACCGTCTGCCCCACCTTCTCTCCGAGCATCCACGCCATCCTCTCCGCTATCTGCCTCGCAGCTATCCTCCTGGGTTCCAACAATATGACCTTCCCCTCTGAGCCAAGTCCCCTGAACACCGTTATAGGAAGGCAAGTTGATTTTCCCGCCCCTGGAGGGGCGGTTACGACCAGAAGCGGATTGTCCCGGAGGCTGTCGTTCACCGCCCCGGCGATTTCCATCACCGGCAGTCCGGCACCTTTAAAGTCCGTAAAATTCACCATCGAGATTTTTAGTGTTCTTTTCCTCCACAAAGATAGCCAATATGTGAGATTGTTTTTATAAATTTGTAATTTAAGTTTCGCATTTGCGAAACCTGAATTTGTAAGCTATCTTTCGTATTTGCGAAACTTACGATTTATATATGGCAAACAATTTCCGACATAAAATGTCAGCAATCGCCGACTTGTATGTTGACGGTTTCAGGAATATGACCTGGGGGCGTCCGCTTTGGGGACTTATAATCCTTAAAGTGGTGATTTTGTTTCTCGTACTCAGGCTTTTCTTTTTCAAGCCCATCCTCGCCGGAAAGACAGAGGACCAGAAAAGCGACTTCGTAGGTAACCAGTTAATCGAAAAGGCGGAGTATAGCAACTTGACTGATGAAAATGCTAAAACACTATAACTATGATTGACACAGCAATGTTAGGGTGGTCGCGTGCGCAATTCGCGCTTACAGCGTGCTACCATTGGGTATTCGTACCACTGACCCTCGGTCTGGCCATAATTATGGCTGTAATGGAGACCATCTACGTCGTCAAGAAAGACGACTTCTGGAAACAGACGGCAAAATTCTGGATGAAACTTTTCGGAATCAATTTCGCCGTAGGTATCGCCACAGGACTCATTCTTGAATTTGAATTCGGAACCAACTGGAGCAACTATTCCTGGTTCGTCGGGGACATTTTCGGAGCTCCTCTCGCAATCGAAGGCATCATCGCCTTCTTTATCGAAGCCACATTCGTGGCAGTGATGTATTTCGGATGGGACAAGGTGAGCAAGAAATTCCACCTCGCATCCACCTGGCTTACAGGCATCGGAGCAGCAATCTCCGCAATTTGGATCCTTGTTGCAAACTCCTGGATGCAACATCCTGTTGGAATGGAATTCAATCCGGACACAGTGCGCAACGAAATGGTTGATTTCTGGGCAGTTGCACTCAACCCTGTAGCAGTAAGCAAATTTTTCCACTCCTGGTTCAGCGGCTGGATGACCGGATCCATCTTCGTAATCGGAGTCAGCTGCTGGTATCTTCTCAGGAAAAGGCACGTCCGTTTCGCCCTCGCCAGCATCAAGACAGCGGCTGTAGTGGGAATAGTCGGAACCCTCGCAGTAATGTTCTCAGGTGACAGTTCAGGAATCCACGCAGCAAAATACCAACCTATGAAACTCGCTGCCGCAGAAGGACTTCAGGACGGAGGTCCACGTGCACCGTTCTCAATCGTTCCTGGCATCGAAATCCCGGGAATGCTCTCAATCCTTGCCACTCACGACATTAACGGCTATGTGCCAGGAATCAACGACCTTCTCTATGGTTATGTGGATGAGGACGGAGTGGAGCATCTTTCAGCTGATGCTAAGATTTATAAAGGAAAGACGGCTCTCCGCGCATTCAAGGTCTATCGTAAACTCAAGGACACCAACCCTGAGGCTGCGGCTGAAGTCAGGAAAGTTCTTGAAGAGAATATAGCTTGTTTCGGTTACGGCTATGTTGAAAAGGCTGAAGACCTCGTTCCTAATGTTACCCTGATTTATTGGTCGTTCAGAGTGATGGTCGGACTTGGATGTTTCCTGATGCTTCTGATGATTCTTGTACTCTTCTTCAGTTTCAAAGGAAAATTGGAGAATATGAAATGGCTCCAGTGGGTTGCCCTTTTGTCAATTCCATTGGTATATCTCGCCGGACAGGCAGGATGGATTGTTGCTGAAGCCGGTCGCCAACCTTGGGCAATCGAGGGGCTGCTCCCTGTGAATGCCGCTGTTTCAAGCCTCAGCGCCACAGCCGTCCAGACCACATTCTTCATTTTCATCGCAGTGTTCACCCTCTTCCTTGCAATAGAACTGAGGATTCTCTTCAAGGCGATTAAGAAAGGCCCTGAATCTGTGGACAACAAATAATAAGGAGGACAGGATATGATTACATACGAATTTCTTCAGCAATATTGGTGGATCATCATCTCCCTTTTGGGAGGTCTGCTCGTGTTCCTGCTTTTCGTGCAGGGAGGCAACGCATTGATATTCCTCGCAGGCAAAAGTGAGGAAGAAAAGCAATTGATTGTCAATTCTACAGGTCGCAAATGGGAATTTACATTCACCACCCTCGTACTCTTCGGTGGAGCGTTCTTCGCATCCTTCCCTCTTTTCTACAGTACGAGTTTTGGAGGAGCATATTGGGTTTGGGTATTGATTCTCATTACCTTCGTGCTCCAGGCCGTGTCCTATGAATTCCAAAACAAAGCGGGAAACATACTCGGCAAGACTACCTTCAGAGTATTCCTCACCATCAACGGCTGCCTCGCACCGCTTCTCATCGGAACGGCTGTGGGTACTTTCTTCACAGGCTCGCAGTTCGTGGTGAACAAGGATGCGGCTTCCGACGCCCTCGCCCCGGTCATCAGTTCCTGGGCCAACAACTGGCACGGACTTGAGGCTGTGGCAAATCCGTTCAACCTCGAATTGGGCTTCGCAGTCCTCTTCCTGACAATGTGCCTCGGCGCCCTCTACCTCATCAACAACGTGGATGATGCTTCCCTTGCCGAATCACTCAGGAGACGACTTGCATTCACCTTTGTATGTTTCCTCATCTTCCTCGTTTTTGTCCTTGTTCATCTCGTGACAATGGAAGGATTCGCAGTGGATGCAAACGGAACCGTATTTATGGAAAAAGGAAAATATCTCCACAATTTCCTCCAGATGCCTGTTGTCTTTGTGATTTTCCTTGTCGGTGCAGTTCTCATAGTCACAGGAATAGTCCTTACAATGATTCGCAAAGGATTCCGTAAAGGAATATGGTTCACGGCTCCGGGAACAGTCCTCGCTGTGATGGCACTCTTCCTCATCGCCGGATTCAACGGAACGGCATATTATCCTTCAACAGCCGACCTCCAGAGTTCCCTCACCATCGCAAACAGCTGCTCAAGCGAGTTTACTCTCCGCACAATGTCTGTCGTATCCCTCATAATACCTTTCGTAATCGCATACATAGCCTACGCTTGGTACAAGATTGACAGCAAGTCCCTTACAAGGAAAGAACTCGAAAACGCAGACCACAAATATTAATGGAATTATGCGACTCAGAAATCTTTGCAGATTTCAAGGATTTCCGAGCCGTATTTTTTGAATTTGGCTTCTCCGAAGCCTTTGATAGACAATAGTTCATCCTTGCTCTTCGGGGCAAGGATTGCTATTTCCATAAGGGTGCTCTGGTGCATTATTGTATATGCAGGCACATTGTCCGCCTTAAACCTCTCCGTGCGCCATTGCTGAAGCCTCTCGCGCAATTCCTCATTAACAACTCCGCTCTCCCCCTCCTTATGCTCAATCTTCTTGAGTTTCTTCGCCTTAGATTTGCTCCTGTCAGCAAGATACGCCTCTGTTCGGATTTTATGGTAGATGTCAGTCGAGAAATTGCCTTCCTTGATTGCTTCCAAGCTGCGGCAAACCGTGTCAAAAGCTGCCAAAGCCTCGTCAACAGCCTCTTTCACAGCCTTTTTCGTCTCCTTATTGTCCATCTCCAAGCCGGAAATCACAATCAGAAGTTCATAAGCCTCCTTGAAAAGAGGATGAAAATATTCAGCCGCCTTGCCAAGCCTTTCGTTCAGATATGAGTCATCCTCTGAATGGCTGTTCTGAATTTTTGTCAGCTGGGCCTGGAAAGCTGCCCCTGTCTGCTTCGCCTGTGTAAGGCGGGTAAATACATCCAACAAGGACTGATATTGGTCCGGATAAATATTCTGCAACTTATCCCTGAACACCCTCTGCACCCATCCTGCAGTCCTGCTGCACGAATCAAAGGAGAACAGCTCCCGATATTGGTCGAAGCGAAAATTTCTCTCCTCATCCCTCAGTCTTGCAGCAACAGATTCGGCTGAAGGAATCCCTGCATTGAAATTAGACACATCTTCATCATTGTAAATGACATAAGGACTAACAGGTGCATCAAGGGATATTCCTTCGAGGGAACGACATCGTGACAGAGCCACATAGACCTGTCCGAAAGCAAAAGCGGCAGAGGCATTTATGATCACCTTGTCAAAGGTAAGTCCCTGGCTCTTGTGGATTGTTATGGCCCAGGCAATCTTCAAGGGCAGTTGGGTGAATTTGCCCGTCACATCCTGCTTTATGTCCCCGGACTCCTTGTCGAGGGTATATTGGGTATTGCACCATTCCACCGGCTCCACAGCAACCGTACCTCCGTCCGAATCGACAACAGTTACAATACCATTACTATCAATATCTTCCACCCGTCCAATTTTTCCGTTATAATATCTTCCCTCCGCATCGTTCCTAAGGAACATCACCTGCGCCCCCTTCTTTAGAACAAGGTTTGCGTCAGCCGGATAAAGGTTCTCCGGAAAATCCCCCTCTATCTCTGCCTCAAATGAATATTCCTTCCCATCGAGAGCATCCAACTTCCTCATATTAACCTCATCCGCCTGGGCATTATGGGTGGTCAGCCTGATTATATCTCCTTCCTCATCATTATCTTCAAAGACATTAACCCTCGAATTGAGACGTGCAAGGATTTCCTTCGTTGCCCTGTTCTCACGGACAGCATTGAGGATGTCAAGAAAGGCGGCATCCTTCTGACGATAGACCTTTGTCAATTCGATTGTGACGTAAGGCAATTTCTGGAGAGCCTTTGAATGGAAGAAATATGGCGAAGGATAAACCTGCGAAAGATATTGTCTCTCATTTTCTTTCACTACAGGGGAAAGTTGCTGTGCATCCCCAATCATCAGAAGCTGCACTCCCCCAAAAGGCTTGCTGTTCTTCCTGTAGCGTCTCAAAGTCATATCCACCGCATCGAGCAGGTCAGCCCTCACCATCGAGATTTCATCTATGATGAGAAGATCGAGAGTACGGATGATTTTCACCCTGTCCTTCCTCAGCCCCCGATATTTTTCAGGCATCTGATACTCTGTGACAAGTTCCTTGATATCAGGAAGATATGGGCAAAGAGGCAGCAGAAAGAATGAATGTATAGTGCTGCCCCCGGCGTTGATTGCCGCAACTCCTGTAGGGGCGAGCACCACAAAACGTTTTGTCGTAGTCTGTGTTATGTACTTGAGGAACGTGGTCTTGCCCGTTCCCGCCTTTCCAGTCAGGAACACGGACCGCCCGGTATCTTTCACATACCTTTCGGCTGTCTCGAAAACCTTGTCCTTTTCCATAAGAGACCTCCGCTATATTATTTCCTTGAACTGGTTCCCACAATCCATTTGGCTCCGGGGATGTAGGAAAGAACCTTAGTTGTTATCGCACAACAGATATATGAAGCGACTGCGATGACAGGAATGGCGAGCCAGACCGGAATGAGAGGTTCTGCCGAATTGCCACCGATGACGAGTTTTGCAATAGGAGCAAGGAAGAAAAGGTGCATAAGGTACATTCCGAATGACAAATCCGAAAGCGACTTGACAAAGACAGGAGTCTTTTTGACGCTGATGCAGGAGAAAAGGAGGAAGGCTCCAAAAGAAGCCAAGAGCACGTTAGGGGTGCAAAATTCCCACGACCATTCGAGCATAGGGGTTTCAATGAGTTGTCCCGGAACGCCTTTCATCCAGAAAGACCAACCTGTGAAAGCAGCACCGACAAGGAAGCAGATTGCACCTACGATGAGTTTTTTCTTGCGCCCCCAATTCAAGTGGAAACGGATATAATGAGCCATCACGAGATATCCAAGATAACCTGAACAGTACCAAAGCATTGAGAATCCGTTCCAAAAACATTCGCCCCAAAGTTCAGGGGAAACGAAACGGTGGAGCCACGGTATGAGGGTGGAAAAGCCGAAGAGTCCGAGGAAAATCAATTCATCTTTGGCGGAAGCCTTTTCAAGCCAAGGAGAAACAACAGGAATGATGAGATAAATGCTTATGAGGGGATACATAAACCAGAGGTGTCCCGCCATCGAAGGGAAGTTGAAAGGAATGGTTTTAAGGTCATTGAGAGACTGTTCCCAAGTCATTCCACCCCAAAGCAGAGGGAGGAAGGTATAAAGGAACATAAATATTATCATCGGCGGGAGTATGCGTTTGAAACGTCTTTTGTAAAACTCACCCATAGTCTGCCCAGGTTTCATAGGAACAAGAAGGAAGGCAGATACAATCATAAAGAGAGGCACGCTGATTCGCCCAAGAAATCCATCGTAGAATGCCACCCAGAAGCGGTTGGACTCATTGGCTAGCATCGACATATTGCCAGCGAGACCAGATGAATCTGCGCCATAAAAATTTTCGCTCGCGTGGACGAGCATTACAAGAAAGCAGGCGATCATCCTGACATAATC
>JBJEBO010000310.1:0-2244 GCA_051870155.1 Candidatus Cryptobacteroides sp. | reverse complement strand
GGAAAGGATTTAGGATAGGGTCTTCGATATATGGTTTTTGTGCGGTGGGAAAAAGTTTCGCAAACTGCACAACCCTCGAATATTCAATAAATTATCATTTGCGAAACTTGAGTTTTGTAAAATGGGATTTCAAAAATCCCGTCTATGATACCAATGAAACGAATATTATATATACTTCTTCCGATTCTCTGCCTCATCATTTCATCAGGCACACCTCACAACACCATACAGGACAAGGCTTTGGCTTTTGTCACCAATCCCCTTTTGAAAGACGCGTCGGTAGGCATCCTCGCCGTAACCGCCTCAGGCGACACCCTCGCCTGCTATGACTGCGACCGTCTTCTTCTCCCCGCCTCCAATCTCAAACTTGTCACCACCGGTCTTGCTATGCACTCTCTTGGAGCCGACTACCGCTATTCTACAAAAATAGGCTATACAGGGAAAATAGAGAACGGTGTCCTTTCAGGAGATCTGTATATAATTGGCGGAGGAGATCCGACTACGGCATCACGAAACCCGATCGCAAGGCCGATAAATGAGATTTTTGAAAAATGGAAGGATAGCATCGAAAAGGCTGGCATCAAAAGAATAAAAGGGAGAATCATCGGCGATGCGAGATGTTTCGAGCCTATGCCGGAACACGAGACTTGGCAATATGCAGACATCGGCACCTATTACGGATGCGGCGTATCCGGACTATCCTATTTCGAAAACGAAATCCAATTCAAGGTTTCTCCCGGGGAAAAGGTCGGAGACCCCGTGATAATAAGCCAACTCTACCCTACAACACCTTGGATGGAAATAGGTCAGAACACAAGAACCGGCAAGAAAGGGACGCCAAACACGATGTATCTCTACACCACAGACCTCGCACCGAATGCCGTTTGGCGCGGTTCCTTCCCACTTGGACGCAGCCCGAAGATTGAGGATGCAGCCAACAAATTCCCGGCATACACCTGCGCGTGGCATTTCACTGAATATTTGAAAAACTGCGGAATCCCCTGTGACGGAGGCCCCCTTCAATGCTGCGGTCCGCTTTCCCCGGATGATCCAGCAACTCCGATGAAACGCCGTACACCTGTGGCTCCGTCAGAAAAAATTTCAATCATCGGTGAAACCCTTTCCCCGAGAATGTGCGACATCGCAGGCGTAACGAACAGAGACAGCAACAACCTCTATGCGGAAACTCTGATGAAGCCTCTCGGGATGGAGTATTGTGGATCAGGGTGTTATGATTCCTCGTACGTGGCAGTGGAGAGACTGTTCGACGAGATCGGGATGAACCCAGGCATCTCCCACAAGATTTATGACGGGAGTGGACTGTCAAGGCAAAATCTCGTATCGGCAGGATTCTTCTGCGAATTTCTGCTCAGGATGATGGATTCGCCTTGCTTCGGAGATTATATCGAGACCATTGGGCATCCGGGAGGTGAAGGAACGATGAAATCAATGCTCGCATCCCTCCCGGAAGAGACCAGGGAAAGAATAAGAATAAAGAGCGGTTCGATGACAGGAGTGCGCTGTTTCAGCGGTTATATTATCCCGGAAAGCGGCAGCCGTGAAGACACAATCGTGTTTTCAATTATGACGAATAGTTTCATCTGCCCCATTTCCAAAATACAGCCTTTGATAGACAGACTCATCGCGGAAATAGCCTGCGCGGAAATCTGTAAAAATTAGCTATAATCATATTCGTATTTTTCAAACTATTGCTATTTTTGCACTCGTTTACTAACCACATATATTTTTTTTGCTGATGATGCTAAAACCTTTTATCAAGTATGCGACAATTATCGCATCGGCAGCCCTGACTATTGCAGCCTGTTCAGGCAACGGAACACCAGTTTACAAAGACAGCTCAAAGAGTTCTGAAGCAAGGACGAAAGACCTCCTTTCAAGAATGACAATAGAAGAGAAAATCGGGCAGATGTTATGTCCGCTGGGCTGGCCAATGTATGAAAAAATCGTCGCATCGGACGGGAAAGACAGCATAGCCGTCTCGGAGACATTTGACAAATTCATCAAAGAAAGCCACGGTGGAATGCTTTGGGCGACATTCAGGGCGGATCCGTGGACAAGAAAGACCCTTGAAAACGGTCTGAACCCGGCCCTCGCGGCAAGAACATATAACACTCTCCAGAAATATGCTATCGAAAATAGCCGTCTCGGCATACCGGTCATCCTTGCGGAAGAATGTCCCCACGGGCATATGGCCATAGGCACGACTGTTTTCCCTACAGGAAT
>JBJEBO010000309.1:0-2244 GCA_051870155.1 Candidatus Cryptobacteroides sp. | reverse complement strand
TCAGGAGAAAACGGCGCCACTACATATTCCACCTTCACGACAGCCTTTCTCAAAGACGGGAACATTACCTCCAACATATGTTTGTAAACGATACATCCATCCAGGTCCATAAGCTGTTTCTCGCGGCCTGAAAGAATCGGAACATTTCTGATGATATCCAGGATTTCATCCTTCCTGAGCAGGTTTGAGGCCTCAACCTGCCTTTCAAGTCCTTCCCAGTTCTCGCCTGCAAATTCAAGTTCGAATAAGGAATCGTCTATGACATACCTGGAGCTTATGTAATCTTTGAGAGAACGGGCCCTCAAAAGAGAAAGTTCCTCGTTGTGATGCAGGGTTCCTTCCGGTGATGCATATCCAATAATGGATATTTTGTTGATCGACACTCCCCTTTCATCCTTCACGCCCTCAATAAGCTCTTCCACGGCAGCAAGTTCAGTTGCGTTTTCGCCATATTCAGGCAGGATGTCTGTCCTGTCCACTATGAACTGCAAATGTGCTTCTCCACTCTTTTCCCTATTTTTGACATACTCTGTCTCCGGAATACAGTAAGGAAGCAGGAAATCGTGGCTCCAGCGGCTTCTATCCAGTTTTACATCCAGATTCGCAAGCTCCGTCCCAAGCTCCTTGACCTTATTGCCGTCACAGCCATAATACCGTGCCTTCAGTTCGATGGCTGCGTCCTTCATCCAGGACTGGAATCCGGTGGCAAAGAAGTATTCTATCCTGTCTGTATTGCCGTCAGCGAGGAGGACACAATACTCTCCGGCGTTTTTTCCGTCATCCAGTCGTTGCGCACGGACATATTCTCTATAGGCCCTTTTCCCTTTCAGCACCACGGCAGGGCAGTCGAAACGGTGATTGCCGTACACAAGACTCGGAATCAGTTCCAGACTGGCTTTGGATGAAAGCCGGTAGTCAGACAATTCCAGGCTGATTGACAACAGCAGGGAATCGCCACGCTGCGTTGCACTGTTGACGGAAAAAGAAGGGCAGGAGCTTCCGGTCACACATCCGCAGTCCCCTTTTGACTCGGCAAGGGCACTGAGCGGAAACATTCCAGTCAAGAGCGATAATATCAATATATATAATGTCTTCATTTCCTGCTATTTAATAAAATAAACCAATCCTATCCGCAACACATCGGGAAGAAGTTTCGTCGTCACTCCATCTGATAATCTGGTGCCGCAGCTGACACATCTGTACTGTCCGTAATCAATATACTCGTATGCTATTCCCAACTCCGCTTCAATGCTCAGGCGTTTTCCAGCTATCCATTGCCATCCGAATGCTATGACGGCACCAGCACTCCATCCCTGATACCTGGATTCAGCAAGAGGACCGGGATCAATTACTCCAAATGCTTTTCCGTCCGCAAAACCCCACGGCAACATTCCACCCCAGTTGAATTGGCCGCCGTTGGCGGAAATGGACAGGAAGAAGCCGTTGAAGCGATGGCAGGCCCAATATCTCAGTTCCGGTCGCACTCTCCAGTATTTCATTTTGCGGTTGTCGGAAAAAGTCCAGGGATTATATGCACCATAAAAATCCACGGTCATTTTTCTGCCCAACGCACATTCCAATCCAATATTCAATGATGATGTACTCAACTCGACCAAGTCAGTCTTAACGGCGAACCTGCCAGACGGATCCCTCTTAGGATCGTAAGTCCTGTCATACTCCTCTACATTCATTAACTTGAGAGGTGGAACGTTTACTTTCGAAGGGGCTGGGATAGGATAATCCCCTCCACCATCGTAAGGAGATTCCAATTCCTTCCTCAATTCCATTACTTCCTCCTCCTTGTGGAGCGCCACAGATACGACATCATCTTTCTTGTCTTCTTTCACAGAAGCGATGATATAAATGACATCTCCCGATATGGAATATGTGAATCCGGTACCTTCAAGTATATCCTCAAGCTCTGTTGAAGAAGGGTTGACCGTCACCTTGTCCGTCAGGGTTGAAGAATAGGCAAGCATCTTTCCGCTCTTCAATTGAAATGCCTTCAGGGCATCCGTGAGAGTTCTCTTCTGCTGTGCAGAAGCGGAAACAGATAGAAATGCGGAAGATAACAGCATCATTGTCAGTATGTACCTGCCTGTTTTCATTTTTTACCTTTGATTGTCAGAGTGTTACCGTCATATAAAAAGTCGATGCCACACACCTTCAGTGCAGAAGGAAGGGATACGTCCAAATTGCCTGTATCCACTATTCCCGTGTACATCACATCTTCTACAATATGCA
>JBJEBO010000308.1:0-2245 GCA_051870155.1 Candidatus Cryptobacteroides sp. | reverse complement strand
CAAGACGCACAAACCTCATAATAACAGATATTTATGAACTTGCGAAACTTGAGATAATAATTAAATGGCAGAACAGAACAAAAACAACGGACGTGGGGGCAAAGGACCCGGACGTCCGATAAAAATATCATTCAACCTGTCCTGGATCTACCTTCTCCTGGTGATTGGCATTATATGGATGTTTTTCAACCAGGGAGGTCCCAATCCTCAGAAAGTGGAGTGGGAGGAAGTGCAGGAAATGGCCAGACAGGGTGACATCAAGGAGATTGTTTTCGTGAGGAACGAATTCGAGGGGCGCATCACAATCAAGCCTGACCGCCTCGAGAAATATGCTTCCAAGTTTGGTGGCACAGTTCCTAAGAAATCTCCCCATTTCACATTCCTCGTTTCCTCCAGTTTCAAGGCTGAAGAGGATTTCGGAAGCCTGAACGAATCACTTCCGGTAGAGGACCGTTTCAAGGTTGTCATCGAAAATCAAAGCAGAATATGGACCTCCGTCCTCGAATGGCTGATTTTCCCTATAATGCTCATCCTTATGTATGTTCTGATGTTCAGGGGTATGAGCAAGAATATGGGCGGTGGCGGTCCCGGAGGGGTGTTCAATGTGGGTAAATCCACAGGAAAACTCGCTGAAAAAGACAGTGTCAAGGTCACCTTCAAGGATGTTGCTGGCCTCTACGGAGCGAAGGATGAAGTGATGGAAATCGTTGATTTTCTGAAGAATCCGTCGAAATATACTGCATTGGGAGGAAAAATTCCAAAGGGAGCGCTTCTCGTGGGGCCTCCAGGTACGGGAAAGACCTTGCTGGCAAAGGCAGTGGCAGGAGAGGCAAATGTACCTTTCTTCTCGATCTCAGGTTCTGATTTCGTTGAAATGTTTGTCGGAGTGGGCGCATCAAGGGTACGCGATCTCTTCAGGCAGGCAAAGGAAAAAGCTCCTTGCATCGTGTTTATAGATGAAATTGATGCAGTCGGAAGGGCAAGGGGCAAGAATGCCGGATTCTCTTCCAATGATGAAAGGGAAAACACTCTCAATCAGTTGCTTACAGAGATGGACGGTTTCGGATCCAACTCAGGTGTAATCGTTCTCGCTGCCACCAACAGGGCTGATATCCTCGACAAGGCGCTTATGCGTGCCGGACGTTTCGACAGACAGATTCACGTCGATCTTCCGGACCTTAAGGAGAGGGAGGAAATTTTTTCAGTGCATCTCAAAGGACTGAAGCTTGCCGATGACTTTGATCTTGAATTCCTTGCAAAACATACTCCAGGCTTCTCCGGTGCCGATATTGCCAATGTCTGCAACGAGGCAGCCCTCACAGCAGCAAGGCGTGACAAGAAAGCGATTGACAGACAGGATTTCCTCGATGCAGTGGACAGGATAATTGGCGGTTTGGAAAAGAAGAGCAAGATCATCACTCCGCAAGAGAAGAAATCCATAGCGCATCACGAAGCTGGACACGCAACTGTCAGCTGGCTTCTCCCATACGCCAATCCTCTTTTCAAGGTGACAATAGTTCCAAGGGGACAGGCTCTCGGAGCTGCCTGGTATCTGCCTGAAGAAAGGCAACTTGTGACCAAGGAACAGATGATTGACGAGATGTGCTCCCTGATTGGAGGTCGAGTAGCCGAAGAAATTGTGAACGGACAACCTTCAACCGGTGCCCTCAATGACCTTGAACGTCTCACGAAGATGGCTTACGCTATGGTGACATATTATGGAATGAGCGACAAGGTGGGCAACCTTTCATTCTATGATTCCACAGGTTCAAGAGGCTATGACCTCACGAAACCATATAGCGAGAAAACTGCGGAACTCATTGACCGTGAAGTGGAAGACCTAATCAAATCAATCCACGACAGGACTTATTCGATCCTCACGGAAAATAAGGAGGGCTTCCTCAAATTAGCTGCCCTTCTTCTTGAAAGAGAAGTTATTTTCGCAGACGACCTTGAGAAAATCTTTGGACCGAGGGTAGGTGTCCAAAATCAGGAAAACGAGGCAACCGGAACCCCATCCACAGATGACGCCGAAATGGCGTAACAACTAACATAACACCAACTATAACCGACAGCTTATGAATAATATAGTCAAACGATCGTTGTCAGGCATTGCGTTCCTGCTTGTGATGTGCGGAGCAATATTATGGTGCAAATATGCATTTGCAGTCTTGTTTTGTCTGATAATGACAGCGATGATGTATGAATTCCAAAGGATGACTATGGGTAAGAGATATTGGTTTTC
>JBJEBO010000307.1:0-2247 GCA_051870155.1 Candidatus Cryptobacteroides sp. | reverse complement strand
TCGACACCACCTGGTCCGTAATCGAAAATTGTTGCCTGTCAAACCTGAAATGAGTGTCCGGGAGACATTTTGCAACAGCATTGGCATATTCCTCCGGAGTGGATGCCACGGACCTTATGACGGATGTTCCGAAGCAGGTAAGAAACTGCTCCATCGTCCTCTTGTTGAAAAAATCCATACTGGCCACGGAAAATGACTTTCCGCTTATCCTCATATTAAACAGAGTCTGCTGCACGACTGACATCTTGCCGGTCTTAGGAGGCTCATACATTACCACATTCTCATTGGCATTCAGCAAGTTGGACAGAATCTGGCAATCCGCTTTCCTACCTATGAAATTCTTTCCGGTAACATATCGGTCATAAATGAAAGGGCTATCCATAACACAATAAGGGGTTTCAGATTACACTTCCGCAAATTTAACAATCTTTTGCTTTCCTTATACAAAATTGTTATGTTTGTATGGTATAAAAACATACACTTTATGAAAAGACATCTTATTGCAACTCTTGTACTGCTTCTTTGCGGCCAATTTGCTTTCGCAAGAAAAGTGAGCGGAAAAGTTACTTGTGGCACTGAAGGCATTCCGGGTGTTACCGTCACCGATGGATACGGATTCGCCACCACTTCAAAAAACGGAAGTTTCACATTGATGCTCAATGACAAAGCAGATTTCGTACACATCGTAACCCCATCAGGTTATGTAGCCGATTGGTCATCGGGAGTGCCTGCGTTCTACCTCCCCGTAGGAGATGCGAAGAAATACAACTTCAATCTCCAAAAGGTTGAAAACGCATCTGAGGACTACAGCATCGTGGCAATCGCCGACCCTCAGATGGCAAACGAGGGACATTTCAAGAAATTCTGCCAGCAACCTATGGAAGACCTCTGTGCCACTTGCTCCGAACTATCTTCGAAGCAATTCACCGTTGGAATAGCCCTCGGCGACATCTGTTGGGACGCTTTCGACTTGACAGACCTCTATAAAGGCAAAATCACCGAAACAGGCATTCCTTTCTATCCGGTCATCGGAAACCACGACCACGCCAAGGATCTGAAGGGAGACCACGAAACCTCATCCATCTACCGTGAGAAAATGGGTCCTGAGAATTACGCTTTCCGCATCGGAAAAGATGCCGTCATCGTATTGGACAACATAATCTATGACACTGCAAAGACTTTCGAAGAGGGATATTCAGACGAGACAGTATCTTGGGTAGAAGGTCTCCTGAAACAGTTGCCGGAAGATGCCGCCCTCTATATCGCCCAACATTCCCCTACATACAGATGGTTCCTCAACTCATTGGTAGTCAACGGAGACAAATTGGCAGGACTGCTCCAGGGCAGGGATGTTACCTTCCTTTCAGGCCACACCCACATCAACAACAATTTCAGATACACAGACACGATGAAAGAATTCAATGTGGCGGCATTCTGTGGTTCTTGGTGGATTACAACCCATTGTAACGACGGTACTCCGAGGGGATACAAAGTCCTCACCAAAAAGGACGGAAAGCTTGACAGATATTACAAATCAATTGATTCCAAGAAAGATTTCCAAGTGGAGATATTCAAACCGGGAGAATGCCCTCTCCATCCAAACAGCGTTGTAGCCAACATCTGGGATTATGATGCCGATTGGGAGACAGAATGGTTTGAAGACGGAGTGTCCAAAGGTCCGCTTCAGCAAGTATTCGAATTGTCCCCTCTGTATATCAGGGAGATAAATGCGGCTTACGCCGACAAAGGAAAGAAAACCCCTTCATATAAGCTTCCTCGCCACAATTTCCATTATTTCGCAGCTACCCCGAGCCAATATTCGAAGAAAGTTGACATCATCGTCAGGAACGATAAAGGAGAGGAATGGAAATATTCTGTGGATATGAGGAATTATGTCGATGCCCAGGCTCACAGGGGAGGTGCAGGACTGATGCCAGAGAACACCATACAATCTATGAAGAACGCCCTCGACCTCGGAGTAAACACCCTTGAGCTCGACCTTCAGATAAGCGCGGACGGTCAGGTGGTTGTATCGCACGACGCATATTTCCACCCGAGATATGCAACCCGTCCTGACGGAAGCATCGTAAAGCCGGAAGATCCAAGGGAATATATTTATACAATGCCTTACGATTCAGTGAAGAAATATGATACCGGTTTGAGGGAGAGCACTGTATGGCCGGAGAAAGCTTGTGTTGCAGCATATAAGCCTCTTGCAAACGAACTCCTTGATTTCACTGAGAATTA
>JBJEBO010000306.1:0-2249 GCA_051870155.1 Candidatus Cryptobacteroides sp. | reverse complement strand
AATCTCTTTCAGGACTGCTATTTCCTCCGTTCTGTCAAAAAATCTCATATCAATATATTTTAGTTGCGAAACGGCTGTTTCCGAAATGGCGGTTTCGCAACTGCAACATACAAATTATTGTTTAATATCGATTTGGCTACAGATATTTAGCCGAAATTTATTCTTTTTTCTGAAAGTCTGGCAGTCTTCTTTTGTCGAGAAGTTAAATTGTGGGTGTGCCTTGTTTGCTGCAGTCGCAACCCTATATCTGAAGTCATCCAAAACGTGATTCTGCGAAAATATCTGGATTGTACTCTCCAGTTGTGAGATAGCCTTTGGTATCCAATTCGCCATCTGGTCTTTCAATTCGATGAAGTGAATATCCTTCTTTGGAGACTTGTCAGGAGTGTAGATCATCGCATCGCACATACTGACATCCTTCCCAAGAGTGTCCTTGACGATAATGTTATGATCTACCGGAACAAACTGTACCAATATATTTCCTGGATTGCTCACCTTTGCTATAGTCAGGCAGGGGTCATCAGTAGTGAAGGCAATTCTATTGTCATCAGACAAACCAAATGCAGAATCATTCCTGGCCTCTTCTGTGAGATAATTCGAATCAAAGAAGTTTATATCCATCACATCTCCTCCACATCGAGCAAGTCATTAAACATATCATTTGTCTGAGCCAAAGACATATTCAGATAATTGCTGTCTGATGGCAATCCTCCTCTCATTGGCAGCAACATTACTTCTCCAACCTCTGTAATCTGATAAATATTCAGTTTGTCGGCATCAACATACGCATCCTTGCATACAATATCCTTCATTGCATTGGCTGCTTCCTCCTTGTTGTTTGAAGCATTGTATATTGATGATGCTTTGACTGCAAGAGTCAGATAATCCACAATATATGGACTATGGGTAGTAAGGAAAAGGCGATTGTCATCTAAACGATTACACTGAGCGATCAGATAATATAGAATCTCTTTCTGACTTGTCGGGAACAGGTTCTGTTCAACCTCTTCTACAATGTTGATGAAATACGAATAACCGTATCTTTGAGAAAGATTGCTCAGCATTGCATCCTTCACATCTTCTGAAAGATCTTTGGCCATAATACTTTCTACTTCCTTACGGAGTTTCTGCTTCTCCTCATTAGTCAGTTGAGTGTCTTTCTTCTCGATGATAAGGTCGGTGAGATATTTCGATACAAGGCACAACGGCAATAGAGACTGATATCCGCTTGATGATTCGGATACTCTTATTCTGAAGTTCTTGCCATTAAGCCATGAAATCTTGTTCAACTGGTCATATTCAAATGATATAGGACGAGATGACAGAGGCAGGTTGAATTCCTTCAAATTACCTTTTGCCATTTCATAATCATCAAGGAATGCAAGAAGATTTTCCGGAAGTCCTTTCAATGCACTCGGTTTTTCTGAAGCACTCAAAATGTTTCTCTCGGCAGGAATATACTCGATTTTAGGTACAGTGAAATCTACTCCATTAGTAAATGAAATCTCCATCTTCTGATCCTTGTACTCAAAAGTATAATGCTTACCTTGATACTTCAGGTATGTGCCCTCGTGAAAGTATGATGAAATCCTATGGAACTCACAAAACTTCTTGTTTGCGAATTTTCCACGTGTTATCTGAGACTCTGTAATGTTGTGCCTTACAAGACTCTTTTCAAGCCAAGAGAACATTGAAAAAAGTTTAGCCAATGAACTCTTTCCACTACCTTGTGTACCGATGACTACGGTGAATTTTCCAATCTCAACATCTGCTGATGAAATCGGGCCAAAGTCTTTGATTATAAGGCGTGTCGTCATAAAATGATCAGTTTTATTGCAAAAATAGCATTTTTTCTACAAGTCTGCAAGTTCCTCGGTCTCCCCTATACTCGTACAAATATATCTTGAATACCGGGCCCTTCACAAGCGTCACCATATAAAGCAGGAATCAACATAGACCGAAAAGATATCCAAAGGTGATGCAGGTAATTTTTTGAAGATTCCTAAAGATAGAGTACTTTTGCAAATTATTGTTTATTGTTAATTCTAATGATTCATTTGCCTGAAAAGTTTGATGACCTGCGACCTTATTACGACAGTGAGATACCTGCCGCAATGGAACGTATAGTGAATGATCCTATGTTTCGGTATGCCCTTGATTATCTTGCTGATGAGGGAGTTGATCCTGAGGTCTTGCGGCGTCAGATGCTTGCGGTTAAGTCAGCGGACCAGCTGCAGAAACAGGTGATG
>JBJEBO010000305.1:0-2259 GCA_051870155.1 Candidatus Cryptobacteroides sp. | reverse complement strand
CGTAGGCCCGCGCCAGCAGCGCGCTTCTGTCTGCGACAAAGCGGCGCTGTGCCTCTTCGACGCACAGGTTCACGCGCCAGTTATGCTCATCGATTTCCTGAAGCCGAACCATCCTCACAGCCTCCCCGGACCTTTGCAAAGTTGTGAAGCTCAGCTCTCCAATCCTGTCTGACACAGAAATGGCAACCCTTCGCAACCTCCGCTATAAAGGATTCAGGACAATAACCCTCCAGATGCTTTTCGAAGCGGAAGGCGGTGTGGAGGCTATGGAAGCCGCACTCAGCAAGCTCTGCCGTGATGCGGCACGCGCTGTGGACCAGGGATACAATTATATAATTATGAGCGACAGAAATGTGGATGCCACTATGGCACCGATTCCTTCCCTGCTCGCCCTTTCCGCTGTCCATCACCACCTGATCCATTGCAAGAAAAGGGCGCAGACCGCCATCATCGTCGAGTCTGCCGAGGTATGTGAAGTGATGCACGTGGCTCTGCTCATTGGCTACGGAGCCAGCGGCGTGAATCCATATATGGCCTTTGCCATCCTTGACAAGATGGTGAAAGACAAGACATTGCAACTTGACTTCCCTGCTGCTGAGGAGCACTATGTCACAGCCATCAACAAAGGAATCCTGAAGATTCTTTCCAAGATGGGAATATCCACTATCAGAAGTTACAGGGGTGCGGCATTATTTGAGAGTCTCGGAGTAAGTTCCTCAGTGCTTGACAAATATATGGGCGGTGGAATTTCCCAGATTGAGGGTGTGAGCATCGCTGACATCGCCTCTGACGTACTCAGGGCGCACAAAGTCGCTTTCGGAGAGGAAGAAAGCAAGATGGAGAACAATGGTTTATATGCCTGGAGACAGGGTGGCGAATTGCACAGTTGGTCACCTCAGCGTATCAGGGCTTTGCAGAAAGCCGTGAGAGAAAATGACTACGAGGCATTCAAATCGTTCTCCGATTCAGCTGCGAACAAGGAAACCCCTATGTACCTGAGAGATCTGATGGAAATCGAGAGCGACAGGCAGCCTATTGCAATCGAAGAGGTGGAAACGGAAGAGTCCATTTTGAAGCGATTTGTAACTGAGGCTATTTCTTTCGGAGCCATCAGCATAGAAGCCCACGAGACCATAGCCTTGGCTATGAACGCCATCGGCGGAATGAGCAACACCGGCGAAGGCGGAGAGGATCCTGAAAGGAATATCAGGCGTCCGGACGGTTCTTCAACCAGAAGTGCGGTAAAACAGGTGGCTTCCGGACGGTTCGGAGTGGATACCTGCTATCTTGTCAATGCGGATGAAATCCAGATCAAGGTGGCACAGGGTGCGAAGCCCGGTGAAGGCGGACAGCTTCCTGGATTCAAGGTTGATGAATTAATAGCAAGGACAAGGCATTCTATCCCGGGAATCACCCTCATCTCCCCTCCTCCTCACCACGACATCTATTCAATCGAGGACCTTGCCCAATTGATTTTCGACCTTAAGAATGTGAATCCGGAAGCGAGGATAAGTGTCAAGCTCGTGTCTGAATCAGGAGTTGGCACAATTGCAGCCGGAGTAGCAAAGGCAAAGGCCGATGTAATCCTAATAAGCGGAGCTGATGGAGGTACCGGAGCAAGTCCCGCAAGTTCTGTAAAACACGCCGGAAGTCCTGCAGAGACAGGTCTTGCACAGATTCAGCAGACCCTTGTCGTAAACAACCTCAGGGGCAAGGTGAAGCTCCAGGTGGACGGAGGTCTCAAAACTGCAAGGGATGTGATTTTTATGGCGCTTCTCGGAGCCGAGGAATATGGATTCGGCACGGCGTCCCTGATTGCATTGGGATGTGTGATGTGCCGTCGATGCAGCACCAACTGCTGTCCTGTTGGAATCGCTACCCAAAATAAGGAATTGAGGGCTAAATTTGCAGGAACTCCGGAACATCTTGAGACTTATTTCAAGTTTATGGCCCGGCAAGTGAGGGAATATCTCGCTCTTATGGGTTACAAGACTCTCCAGGAAATCATAGGAAGGGCAGATCTTCTGCATAAACGCCATTTTCCACACAATGCCAAGGCAGAAAAGGTGTCGCTCGACAGGGTTCTCTATATCCCTGAGAGTTGCACCGGACACGACAGGGTGTTCACATCGGCCCAGGAGCACGGAATCAGCACCATCAAGGATATGGAATTGATGGAGGTGCTCTCCCCTGCCATCAAGGCCGGCCATAAAATCAGCATAGGAGCCCCTATCCTGAATACAGACAGAAGCGGGGGTG
>JBJEBO010000304.1:0-2263 GCA_051870155.1 Candidatus Cryptobacteroides sp. | reverse complement strand
ATTCACTGCCTTGTCGGTAGAAATCATCACCATCTTCTCCACTCCATACTCTATACACTTGTCAGCCACGTTACGGGAACCGGCCACATTCACCAGCACTGCCTCACAAGGATTCTCTTCCATAAGAGGAACGTGCTTGTATGCTGCAGCGTGGAACACCACTGACGGATGGAATTTGCGGAACACGAAATCAAGGCGTGCCGGCATCCTCACATCACCAATCACCGGGGTGAACTTGAGATCAGGAAAGCGCTCCTCCAATTCCAGACGGAGATTATGCATCGGTGTCTCGGCATTATCGTAAAGCACTAAATGCGACACTCCGAAACCGGCAAGTTGGCGACAAAGTTCGGATCCAATCGAACCGGCAGCTCCGGTCACCATAATCGTGCGCCCTTTGAAGCCTGCGATAATCTCTTCCATTGAAATCTTGATTTCATTCCTGCCAAGAAGGTCCTCAATCTTGATCTCACGCACTGAGGAATTCATTATCTTGCCGTCAATAACCTCGTCAATCTGAGGAGATAACAGAATCTTTATATTACAGGCAATCGCATAACGGATGAGGTGTTCCTGTTCCTCACGGGCAAGAGCCGAAGTCGGGAAGAGGATGGCCTCCACTCCGGAATGCTCGACAACCTTGCGAAAATCTCCCTCATTATTGTAATTGTAAACGGGCTGCTCGGAAATCGTATGGTTCTTCATCTGGCTTCCAGGAGCGATGAAGCCCACCACCTTGTAATGGGATGAACTGCGAAGACGTGTAACCAAAGACACCGACTTTTCACCACAGCCATAAATGAGCACGTTCAAAAGGTGTTTGTGACCAAGACTTTTCTTTATATAGTCGTATGCACCTATCATAATCAGACGAACGACTATCAGAAGTACAAGTGTGAATGCGACATCGAAAAGGAGGGCTACGAAGGCCCGATACATCATAGAACTGTCGCAAGTCCCGTTATTCAAACAAAGGAAGCCGAAAAATCCCAAAAGCACTCCCTTCAAAACGACGGCAATACCCAAACGCCACAGAACGCGAAGAGTAGCGTGGCGTATGACACCGCGGTAGGAATGCATAAGTACGAATGCCACGGCGCTGAGGAGGGCCGAACTGAAGATTATCAGAAGGATGCTCAGCGCAGGAATATCCACCAGACCGAGAAAACGGCGAAGCAGCAGCAGTACGAAGCAGGTAGCAAATGTGGACACGCAAGTGTCTATCAAAAGAATCACCCACGAAGAAAAGTACCGGTTCAAGAACTTTCGGATCAGGTCTGTCATAGTAATATAGGTTTATTAACAATCATAGCTTTTCCACAAAGCAACTCGGGATATAGGATGTAGCCACAGCTACAACACCTTCAATCCGCACAACCAAACGTCGGTTGCCTTTGATTCTTTTGATATAGCCTTCCGCCCCTTCAAAAAGTCCTCCGGTGATTCGGACCTTCTGACCAACCTTGTATGTAAGACTCTCGTCATCTATAAATTCAAGTCCGCTGTCTCCTGCGGAAGTCACGAAGATGAAAATCTCCATTTCCTTGTCCGGAATGACAGCCGGCTTGCGTGTTTCAGGATTGCAATAAGGCATCAATTTGCCCCGCATCTCGAAAACAAGTTTTTTCAGATACTGTTTGTCGGATTTCAGAAACAGAAGAGAGGAAACCATAGGAACCTTCACCACAACCTTCCTGCCGTCTGAGGCAGTCTTGGTTTCAGTTCTAACGGGTATATAATTTTCAATCGCGTCATCATCCAGAATCTTCTTAATCTCGAAAACTCTGTTGAAGAACACTTTCAAAGCAAACCATCTTTTTTCTGGCTGCTTCTGTCCCTGCGACCCGATATTTTCCGTACAAAGGTCTCCCATTAAATTAGCATATAACTTTAATACCCCCCCCTGTGAAAAATACACAAAGGGGGCATTACGTAAAAGTTCGATCCGATTCTATTTCCGGAAACGGTCCGCACCTGAACCCAAGGCAGTATCCGTTGAACTATAATGTCTTACACAATCGACATATATTTTGTAAAGTTAACCATTATTACGAAATTAGCAACAATTCCGCATTAGATTTCTGCGCCCAAAAGTTCTATTTTGAATAATGCAAAATAGTGGCAGATGCACGATGAAAGATAAAAAATAACGGAAATCAGTTCTGGATGCAATAGAAGCAGCATTCCAACAAAAATAGAAAAATTTTGGAGCGGAAAACGGGATTCGAACCCGCGACCCTCAGCTTGGGAAGCTGATGCTCTA
>JBJEBO010000303.1:0-2268 GCA_051870155.1 Candidatus Cryptobacteroides sp. | reverse complement strand
TATCTTCGGCAACGTATGTGACATAGTATTCTGTGTCCGATTCGAGGGCTCCAATAGTATAAGAGTCATAACCCGAAGGATTCCTCCACCAGGTGTTGAGATTATACTTGCTTTGCGCAATACTGCTCAGAAGAACATTGCTCAACATATAATCACGGTTATTGTTCCCGGCAATGTCTTCAGGAATAAATGCAAAATGAAATACAGCCGTATTCTCCGGATCGTATGTAAACTCAAGTTTTGCCGAGCATACGTCCATATCGGTAATATTGAGGCTGATTGAAGACTTGTTGGCTGAAGGATTGTTTCTTACCAAAGCCTTGGTCTTGATTTTTTCAGAGAATTTCAGATCAGACAACTTGCCCTTTCCATCTCTGCAAACAAAGACAACCCGATATTGACCGCCAGGAACCAAATCAAATTCCAATTTGGTCTCAGAGTATGAAGTTCCTTCGGCAAAATTCTTGTTCCGAACAGCATATCCTCCTGCTGCCAAATCATTTATATACTCATATTTTGTTTCTTCTGTAGCTGCCATCAACTCCTGAGCTTTCGATTCAGTCAAAATATTATAGAACATATACTGACACGTAGAGCCGAGATTTGTGATAAATTCTGCATAAGTAGCTGAAATATAGTCTGTAAATATTACCGATGACTCGTCCTCCGGTTTTTGTTCATTTTGAATGCTGATTACAGGCATCTTCAAAAGTGAAGATCGTATGACTTCGTTGGTCACAGTCGCTCTTACAGGCACTTCCGTGCCGTCAGTGCCGGTGACCGTTACCGTAAATCCTTCCTTGAAGATTGTCGGCGGGACTGAGATGATGAAATCAACAGGTGTGGAAGGGTCGAGCTGGACACCGTCTCCGCAATCGAGGATGATGGATTTTGATGTGTCATCAAGCATTTCAATTGAAGGAACCATTCCCCCTGGAAATGCATTAATGGATGCTTTGCCTGCGAGGATTTCGCTATTGTTTCCCTCCAATTTTATACTT
This sequence comes from Candidatus Cryptobacteroides sp., assembly GCA_051870155.1. Classification (GTDB taxonomy): domain Bacteria; phylum Bacteroidota; class Bacteroidia; order Bacteroidales; family UBA932; genus Cryptobacteroides. The sequence continues at coordinate 1,267 of JBJEBO010000303.1, read as the reverse complement.
TTCACCTTGCAGGTTCCGCAGAATTGGAGATGAATACCCCCACTGACATTTCTGAATCTGAAGGATTTGTCAGAGACAGAACTTGTCACTGCAACCATTACGAAGGCATCATCCGGGAATGAGCCTTGCACATATTGTTGAGTGGATGGATAGGTGAAATTCGAAACAACATAAGATGTCCCGTCATCGGATAGTGAACAGGAAAGACCATCCTGATATGGATATACCGCTATATTGGCCGGCAGTTCCATTCCGGAGACTGGATCATCGGCATTTATTTGGATAAACTCTCCTCTTCCGGTCCCTTCGCAATTGTCATTCACCTGGAATTTGTCTGCGAGTGAAGAGCCTTGGAAAATCGCTACCTGGTCGCCCTTGCTCCATACTACCTGCCTATCGGAAGTCATCGAGGTCTTGGTCTCTCCATCAAACAACTCCATCGTGGAAGTATAGACACTGATTTCTTTGTCAGTTGCCTTATTTTCCTGTTCGTTCTTCTGACATCCCGCCACCAGTAAAAGGAGCGACATCAGTAAATATCCACGTTTCATAGGCTATTCAAATGTTAATCCGGATTCATACTCATAGAAAAACCCATTACCCCAGGTACCGTCATTTGAGTTAATCGGATCAATATTACCACTTGGGGTTAATATACTGCCCTCAAGAGAGATTTCCACCACCTCCACTTCCGGTGCTTGATATTTTTTCATATTTTCATAAATTTCAGGTAAATACTATTATTTGATAATCCAGCCGTCGAGGCGGCGGAGGGAGGAGCTGAAGTTTGATCCGACTTTTATGACAGTGCGGCCGTCAGACTGCCACGGGAGGGCATAGCCTTTGTCGTCGATTTGTTTGAGGGCCTCTTCTGCGGAGCCGTCATATTTCAACTCCATCACATAGATGTATTTGTCTGTTTTCAGGACGAGGTCTATCCTGCCGTTGCTGGTCTGATGCTCGGCCTCGATATAAAGACCACAAAGGGTGGTCACTATGAAGACGACATTCTGGAACCAGTTCTCGGTGTCCTTTGCCACCTGGTCGAACTTCGCGCCTGCGAAGAACGACTGGAGTCTCTGCATAAAACCTTCGGCGTTGCCGGATTTTATGTCGTTCACGAAATTGCGGATTTCCAAAGGGGCGGAAGTCCTGTTCTTGGATGTATAAAACGGGAGGAGGAATTTCAAAAATCCATTCTCCACTTCCCTGTTGGGGAATCCGAGCTTATACAGACCGAAATCGTTGTCATAATCTTTGATTGTCA
>JBJEBO010000302.1:0-2296 GCA_051870155.1 Candidatus Cryptobacteroides sp. | reverse complement strand
CAGTAGCACAGAAGGCCGATTCTTAGAAAAATGCCTAAAAAGTGATAAAGTCAGGTAAGATTTTTATCTCATTATTGTTGCCTCGCGGTCAGGTCCGAGTGAGATTATTTTGATTGGAACGCCGAGATATTTTTCCATAAAGGCTATATAATCCCTGAATTCCACAGGAAGATCTTCCTCAGAACGGCAACCAGTAAGGTCAGCATTCCATCCCTTGAACTCCGTATATACAGGCTGGATGTCGGCGAAAGTGTCGTATGGCCATTGGTCTGAAGGTTGCCCGTCAACAATATATGATGTGCAGCCCTTTATAGTTTCGAAACTGTCGAGGCAGTCAGACTTCATCATTATGAGGTCGGTCACACCGCTTATCATCACAGCATATTTCAAAGCAACGAGATCAAGCCATCCACAGCGGCGTGGACGACCGGTCACTGCTCCGAACTCGTTTCCTATCTTGCGGAGTTTCTCACCAGTCTCATCGAAAAGTTCGGTAGGGAAAGGTCCGCTTCCCACACGGGTACAATAGGCTTTGAAGATTCCATATACGTGTCCAATCTTGTGAGGAGGAACTCCAAGACCGATGCAGGCACCGGCACAGGCTGTTGAAGAAGATGTTACGAAAGGATATGAGCCGTAATCCACATCAAGCATAGAACCCTGGGCTCCTTCTGCAAGGATGGATTTGGTCTCAAGTTCCTTGTTGACGAAATATTCGCAATCCACAAGGCGGAAAGTCTTGAGATATTCCACAGCCTCCATAAATGCAGCCTCTTCAGCATCAGGGTCACATTCGAAGCCCATCTGAGTGAGCTGTTTCACGTGTCTTGCCTTGAGTCTTGCATATCGGTCAGCAAAATCAGATGCGAGAATGTCACCTACCCTGAGACCGAAACGACCCACCTTGTCGGTATATGTCGGACCGATGCCCTTGAGGGTAGAACCGATTTTTCCCTTGCCCATTGCAGCCTCGTTTGCCGCATCGAGAAGTCTATGTGTAGGAAGAATGAGGTGTGCTTTCTTTGCAATCACAATCCTCTCATTTACAGGAACTCCGGTTTTTGCGATATTTTCGCACTCACCTTTGAAAGTAATCGGATCCAGAACAACACCGTTGCCCACTATATTGATTGCATCTTTTCTGAAGATTCCAGATGGAACAGACCTGAGCACAAAGCTCTTGCCTTCAAAATGAAGGGAGTGTCCGGCATTCGGTCCTCCCTGAAATCTTGCAACTATAGGATATCTCCCTGCAAGTACATCCACAATCTTGCCTTTACCCTCGTCACCCCACTGGAGTCCGAGTACTACGTCTAAAGCCATATCTGCTGATTTTTATGTATCTATAGTTTATATTTACTTATGAATCCTTATATTCATTTGGAATCCAAATATTTAGAATGGAAGGTCATCCTCCGGTTCATCCACTGCTACAGGATTCTGAGGCTGAACAGGCTGGCTGTATGCCTGAGGTTGCGCAGTCTGCTGATAACCCTGAGGCTGGTATGGAGCCTGATATCCACCCGGCTGAGCCTGATATGAAGGTTGAGTTCCTGGAGTCTGATATGGAGACTGAGTAGCAGGATTATCTGATTTCTTGCCGAGAAGCTGGAGAGTGTCAGCTATGATTTCAGTCGTATAGCGTTTGTTGCCGCTCTGATCGTCCCACGAACGGGTGCGGATTCTGCCCTCTATATATAACTGGGTGCCCTTCCTCACATATTTCTCCGCCACGTCTGCATTTCCCCTCCAGGCCACAATGTTGTGCCATTCTGTATTTTCTCGCGTTTCACCGTTGCGGTCTTTGTATCTTTCTGTCGTTGCGAGAGTGAAAGTGGCGACTTTCGCACTCCCTGCACTTCCGTCAAGGTAGCGGACCTCCGGGTCCCTGCCGACGTTTCCTATAAGCATTGCTTTATTTAGTGACATAGTTCTTTGTGTTTGTGTTCGTATTCAAATACTTCGCAAGTTAATGATAATTTCTCAAAGATTCAGACATTTTTTCTAAATCCGGAGCCTTGCCGGTGAAAATTTCATATCCTGTGACCGCCTGGTACAAAAGCCAGACCTTCCCATCAATAAACCTGATGAGGGAATTTGCCGTTGTGACCCTTCCCCGCAGATTTTCATCGAATGACGGATTCCTGTAATTTGCCTCGAAGATTACCCTTCCGCGACCGTCAGCGAGAGCCTCTGGAAGCTGTGATAACTCCGGAAGGGCCACAGGAAGATTGTAAAGGATTATATCACAGTTTAGGAAAACATCAATAACATCAGTGATAGCCACTATTTCCAA
>JBJEBO010000301.1:0-2308 GCA_051870155.1 Candidatus Cryptobacteroides sp. | reverse complement strand
GCTTGTCGCGGCAACTAATCCTTGCCCCTGTGGATTTTACGGTGATGGCGACCGCTGTGTCTGCTCCCCGGCAAAAAGATTGTCCTATATTTCGCGGCTTTCAGGCCCGATGATGGACAGGATTGACATCCAGGTTGTCGTCCGGAGAGTCACCTCCGAGCAATTGACAGTGAAAGGCAAGGCGGAATCAAGCGCCCAGGTGGCAGAACGGGTGAGACTTGCAAGGGAGATTCAAGCTCGACGATTCGCCGGAGAAAATATTTTCACAAATTCAGAGATGAACATCAGGCAAATAGAAAAATACTGCCCTCTCAGTCGAGAAAGCAGCATCTACCTGAACAGGATTATGGAATCTATGAAACTTTCATTGCGTGCTTATCACCGCATCGTCCGGCTGGCGAGGACCATAGCCGACCTGGAAGGCGCGCAGGAAATATCACGGAATCATATATTAGAAGCATCCGGTTTCCGAATCTTGGACAAAGACACAGGCTCCTATATCTAAGTATTCCGAATTATATGAAGATTCCTTAACACAAGATTGCGTTTTCTAACAAAAATTCATAACTTGCGTTAATAACGCAAAAAAAGAATATGCTACACAAAATAGATATAAGGGATACTTCAGATCTTGAAAGGGCAGCAAAAGAATTCCTTGAGCAGATCGGAGACAATAAACTCATAGCTTTCTTCGCCCCGATGGGTGCAGGCAAGACGACATTCACGACAGCTGTATGCAAGGTTCTCGGAGTCACAGACCCGGTAGGCTCCCCCACCTTTGCCATAGTCAACGAATATGAAAAAGCGGACGGCGAACCGATGTACCATTTTGATTTCTATCGCATCAACAAACTCTCCGAAGCCATAGACATCGGTCTCTACGATTATCTTGACAGCGGCTTCCTATGCCTTATGGAATGGCCCGAAAACATCGAGGAACTCCTCCCCGAAGAAACCCTCCGTGTCACCATCAAAGTCAATCCCGACCTATCCCGCACCCTCACCTGGGAGGATGTTCACACCTCGTGAAATTCATCTGGACCCCGGGATGCCCTCTCAAGTGTGTAGAATATGGATTGCCGTGCCCGGTGCGGTCAAATATAAGGAATACCGGTTCAACAAAAGTAATACTTACCAATGTGTTAAAAAAACAGAAAATTAGCATATATGCTAAACAATTTATATATTTGCATCGAAATATTAAGTGTGCGCGATTATGAACTTGAAGAAGAAAACGACTGTCGAAAAGATTAGTGAGTCAGAAAAGTCTGCTCTTTATTCAATTAGTTTCGAGAACGATGGAACAACAGAATTTGAAAAATTTGTAGCGGAATTTGAGCAAAATGCAAGTTTCAACAGGGATTACCAAAGGATAATTGCAGCTCTACAAGCCATTCTGAATCTCGGCGCTTTGGAACGTTTTTTTCGCCCGGAAGGGAGGATGAAAGATAATGTTGCTGCAATTCCTATAGATGGGGGAAAGTTACGATTATACTGCCTGCGCATATCAGAACAAATAGTTATTCTGGGTAATGGAGGAGTCAAATCAACACGAACTTATGAAAAGGATTCAAAGTTATATGGCTATGTCCTTGATCTGCAAAAATTTGAAAAAATACTAAATGATAATATTGCCAAAGGATATGTAAGAATTGAGGAGAGAGAACTCAATGGCATCGATGATGTTGTTTTTGAGATATGAGAAACAAACAAGAATGGTTTAATGAAAAGGTTTCGTCCGTATCACCAGAGATACGGACTGAGGTTCAATTATCCGCTGACATTATCGCACGCATAGATTCTATTCTAAAAGAAAAGAATATGAGTCAACGGGATCTAGCCAGAAAATTGGGCAAGAGTGAAGCCGTTGTCTCTAGATGGACAACGGGATTCCCAAATCTTACCCTCCGTTCAATTGCAGAATTATCAACAGCATTGGGAGAGCCGTTGATTCAAGTGACAAAAAATGGTTATCAAGAGATTACGACATAAGGCACTTCAGTCCCACCTGAGATGCTTTTACGGGCGGCGTTTTTTATCGGAAATAACTTACAGGTAAAGAATTCTTCAAATCTTTTGCGGGGATAAAAATTTATCCCTACTTTTACATAGAATTTGATACGAGATACTATGCCGACACTGTTTGAATTATTCGGAATGAGGTTCTTCTTCTATTCTCTTGAGCACTTGCCAATCCACGTGCATGTTGAGAACGGAGATGGAAGGGCGAAGATAAATGTCAAAACTTTGGAAATTGTAGAGAATCAAGGTATAAAACCGAAAGACCTGAAGAAGGCCGTTCAGATAG
>JBJEBO010000300.1:0-2309 GCA_051870155.1 Candidatus Cryptobacteroides sp. | reverse complement strand
TGAGGCTTGAGGCGCTTATCTATAATTTGCTCTCAAATGCGTTCAAATACACTTCGGATGGCGGAATGATTGAGGCGGCGATTTTCTGGAGGGAAGGGGAGAAGGAATATACCATTATGGTGAAAGACAATGGAATAGGAGTGTCCAAAGATAAACAGAAGGCCATATTCGAACCGTTTATTCAGGCGACAGACGCAGTGTTCAAAGGAATGAGTAGCAGCGGAATTGGTTTGTCATTTTGCAAGGAGATTGCTGAAATCCACGGCGGGCGCATCTGGGTGGAGAGTGCGAAGAATGAGGGCGCAACGTTCTATGTGCGTCTGCCTCTTGGAAGGGAACATTTTACACCGGATATTGCGGAGTTCTTGAATGAAGAGTCCAAGACAGTGCCTTCATTCGGTCTGAGCAAATATAAGGTGGAGCCGACATATCCGGAGGGCGCACCGAAAATTCTTGTGGTAGAGGATAATGCAGAACTTAAGGTTTATATTTACAATAATCTTGTAAACCAATATGAGGTGCGTGATGCTGCCAACGGAAGGGAAGCTTTGGAGGTCATCTCATCCGGATGGATGCCTGATATGATAGTCACCGACCTGATGATGCCTGAACTCGATGGAATCGGTCTTATCAACCATATCCGCGGCGATTTCAACACAAGCCATATTCCTATTATTGTTATAACGGCCCGTCACGAAGATGATACACATCTCAAGGCAATGAAATATGGAGCGGATGGATATATCGCGAAGCCGTTTACAATGGAACTTCTTTTAGTTAAGATTGAGAATCTTTTTCAGCGCAGGAAGCAACTTGCAACTATGATAGGTCAGGCAATGGAACAGGAAGAGGATAACAAGTCCGGAAAGCAGGGCGGAAAGGTCAATCTTTCTCCGGAGGAAATCGTGATAACCGACAGGGACGAGGAATTGTTGAGAAAGGTGTCCAAGTGGCTGGAGGACAATATAGCGGATTCGGAGGTTACAGTTGAGCAACTTGCAGTTTATGTGGGTATGGGCAGGACCTCTATGTACAACAAGATAAAAGGTCTCACTGGAAAGTCTCCGGTAGAATTGATTCAGGAATATCGTCTTGAAAAGGCGACATATTATCTTAAGAGCGGTCAGTTCTCGGTTTCCGAGACATCATACAAGGTGGGATTCTCCGATCCCGGCTATTTCAGCAGGTCTTTCAAGAAACATTTCGGAATGTCCCCGGCGGATTATATGAAGCAAAATAGACAATAATATGAACTTGAGAAAACAAATTACTTTGGCGTCTTCAGCCGTCCTCTTGTTGGCAACCTTCCTTTCCTGCTCTAAGGGGACTGAACCTATGTCGGTCCGTATGGTCCGTTCGGAAATGGCACGCAACTCCGACGCTACCTATCTTGACGGAAGAAATGGACAATTGAAATGGAATTATACCACCGGTCTGGAACTCAAGTCTTTCCTCGATGTTGCGGAAAGATATGATGGGTGTGAAGATATCTATGCCTATGTGAAGCATTGGGCTGATACTATGATGACTCCGGATGGAGGAATCTATACATATAAGAAGTCCAATTTCAATGTTGACCATATTTGTCCGGCAAGAATCTATTTTGATCTGTATGACAAGACAGGAGACAAGAGATATCGCAATATTCTGTCTATGATCAGCGAGCAGTTGGATGACCAACCTCGTACCGAGTCCGGAGAATTCTGGCACAAGAAAATTTATCCGCATCAGGTTTGGCTTGACGGACTCTATATGGCTCTCCCATTCTATGCTGAATATACCTCAAGGTTTGAGGCTCCTGAGAAAAAAGACTCAATATATAATGATATTGTACATCAGTTTGTTGCGGCTGCTGAAAATACTTTCGATCCTCAGACGGGACTGTTCCGCCACGCCTGGGATGAATCCCGTTCTATGTTTTGGGCAGATCCTGAAACTGGTCAGTCCGCTCACGCCTGGGGTAGGGCAAACGGTTGGTATTCAGTAGCTTTGGTTGAAGTGATGGATTGGCTTCCTCTTAATCATCCGGGAAGGGAAGTGCTTGCAGAGCAATTACGCTATTTATATTCCATCCTTCCAAAATATGCCGATTCAGAAAGCGGGATGTGGTATCAGGTTCTAGACTGCCCTGGCAGGGAAGGGAACTATCTGGAATCTTCCGCTTCCATAATGTTCATCTATGCTTTCCTCAAAGGTTTAAGGTCTGGATGTATCGATGCTTCTGAAACAGATAATATAAAGGGACTTTACGACAAGTTCGTCAAGACATTCGTCAAAGAGAATGAAGACGGGAAGATCAGCATAACTTC
>JBJEBO010000299.1:0-2311 GCA_051870155.1 Candidatus Cryptobacteroides sp. | reverse complement strand
ATGCCCGATGGTCCTCGACCGCCTGCGCCATTATCTCTATTTGTTCAGGAGTGAACCACCTCCTGAGGTTTTCGTCAGAACGGACAATCTTGCCTGACTCAAGATGATGCGTTTTGCGATCCACGGCAAGGCCGGTATCGTGATAAGCCGCTATTGCATAAACCATATCATTGTCCACATCACAATACTTTGCAAGCTCCAGGCTCTGCTCTATGACATAGGTCACATGATCGCGGCGATGCGCCCCGTCGAAATTGTCGTATTCCGGAATTATGTTCTTCTTTATATAATCCTTCAATACTGAAATACCGGAATCTGGAATCCACCTTACTGACGAAAGGTCAAGAACATTACCAGGAAGACTTATATGTGGCGTATAGATAAAAGTATAATCTATGTATTGGCGCTCTATGACATTAAGGAAACGAAAATCCGGATGACCATAATCTCCTGATGAACCATAAAGGATTATCTCCTTTTTCTCATCATTTTTCGACCACCATCCCCCTCCGTGGACTTTTTCATATCCGACGATAAGGTCTTTATGGTTAATTACCATTCCCATCCGGAGAAAACCTTCTGTCTCTCCCGGACTTGTTACAATTATGAATTTCGGATACATCTTTACAAGTTGCTCTAGGGCTAAGCCAAAAGTTCCCCAACACACATTATTCGGCAAAATTACAAAATAGTACCGATGTTTGAAATAAACATATATTGAGTTGCGTATTTTATCCAGATGAATATCTTTGCGTGAAAACAGAAAAACAGACTTTATTTTGGAAACAGGAGATAATTTGCATATCCGGAAATCACGCAAGGAAGACCTGCCGAGGATGCAGGAAATCTTTTCCATTGCACGCAAATTTATGGCTGTAACAGGCAATCCTCACCAATGGGCGGAGGATTATCCGAGTGATGAACTGCTTTGCAGCGACATAGCAAGCGGTGACAGCTATGTGGTCTTGCAGAGCGGGAAAATCATTGCGACATTTGTGCTCAGGGGCGGGGATGATCCCACATACAAGGTAATATATCAAGGAGAATGGCCCAATGAACAGCCTTATGCAACAATCCACCGCATTGCCAGCAGTGGCGAAAGAAAAGGCATACTGCACACCGTGATGCAATATGCTCTGGAATCATATTCCGCCATACGGATTGACACCCATCGGGACAATCTTGTAATGCAAAATGCCATAGCAAAAGAAGGCTTCGCGTATTGCGGCATCATCCATTGCTGGAACGGGGACGAGCGCCTGGCTTATCAATTCTCAAGATAAAGATTGGCAATGATGTAAGTGACACCAAAACGGTGAAAAAATCGCGTTTTTTTGCACCAAATTGGTGCAGATATGGAGATTTACAAGCTAAGGATATCCAGCCATTCAATCTCGCCGCCCCACAGGGAGAGGAAGCGGTGGAAATCTGCTCCGGAGATCACTACGCTGGCCGTGTTGTCACACGGATGGAAACTGATGCGTGAGACATCGCGAAGGTCGCTGTCGATATAATATTTCACCCTGTGCCCATTATCAAACAATTCCTTTGGATTCACATCCCCTGCAGGTTCCATATTCCCGGAAGGTTCCACTTTACGAGCAAGTTCTGTGTTTCCATCTGCCGATGAAACGAGATTCATATCGCTGATAAGACCGAAGGCAGAAACGGATCCCGGAAAAGTGCCAAGACAGCGCATCATCCTCTCAGGCGATGCAAATGACAATTTTCCTTGCCTGAGAGAATGTTCCAAAGAATGGATGTCCAAATTCTTGTGGCATTCCATACTTACAAGATAGTGCCTGTTGCCTTTATGATTACGGAAAAACAAATTTTTGCAATGTGTTGCATCAGGAATCCTTCCCCAATATTCAAGACATTCCTCTATTGAAGAAAGGGCTGGATGCTCATACAATTCATATTCTATTCCGTTGCTTTCAAGGAAAGACAGCACCCTTTTCCTCGCTGTTTGCCTTTGTTCTGCTGTTATCTCCATATTCATTTGATTATTCTGTCATCCTTTAGATCAGGGAATCATATATATCGTCAAAAGTACGGCGCAAAGAATCAAGGTCTTTCAATTGGCGGCGGAACTCCTCCAGACGGACCGCATTCGGCGACTCCGGAATCCACAGACAGAGATATCCTCCCTCTCCATATTTCTCATTCAGGTGTTCCAAGGTACGCCTCCAATGACCTTCCCGGTCAAGATCAGGATTGTGGGACAGCCCAAATTGGATTGTCCGGCGGATGATTGTCATCGCATCAATCTGACGGTCCGCCTCCGCAACGATTTTCCCATATATGCTCC
>JBJEBO010000298.1:0-2313 GCA_051870155.1 Candidatus Cryptobacteroides sp. | reverse complement strand
GCTCTCTCCCATAGGGATGAGGGTGTCATCTGTAGGAAGATATTCTGAAGCATTGATTCTCAGAATATGACCGAGAATATCCCCGTTACCTTCGCCGTTAAGATTGAAATAGGCGTGGTTGGTGAGATTGATGACAGTCGGAGCATCGGATTCCGCTGTAAGAGTAAGGCGAAGCTCATTGTTTTCGCTCCAGTCATATCTTGCTACAGCCTTGAGAGCTCCAGGATAGCCCATCTCTCCATCCTCGGCATAATAGAGGAACTCCACTCCACCGTCTTTCTCACGGCTTTCCCACACTTTGTTTTGGAAGCCGTCCGGTCCTCCGTGAAGATGGTTCGGACCATTGTTTATAGGAAGATCATACTCTTTTCCGTCAAGGGAGAAATGACCCTTTGCAATCCTGTTGGCATATCGGCCCGGAACCTTTCCGGCACAAGGACCATCTCCGAAATAACTCTTCGGATCCGGATAACCCAATACCACATCAGCCATTTTTCCATCCTTGTCAGGCACCACCACAGACACGATTCCGGCACCAATGGATGATACCTGTACGCTTGCTCCGGACTCATTGATCATAGTATATAGGCAAATCTCCTTACCGCAGGAGGTCGTGCCCCAAATCTTTTTATCTATTTTCATAGCAATAGTATTATTTATCAATTATTTATGTAGCCACTTCAAATATTACCTCAACAGGGAATCAATATACTGGAATACAATCTGAGGCTCCGCATCCTTGAGCAGAACCTTCTTGTCACGATCCAGCAGATAAAGGGACGGAATGGCCCTCACTGCATAAAGGCTATTATCCCTGATGACTCCCTCCGGATCATATCCATTATACCATTCTTTCGGATAAATAGGCATATATGCCATCCATTCATCCAATTCCTCGTCAATATAGACATTGGCGACAGCCAACTCCTTGTTAGCAATCATCTGGGACACTTCCGGAGATGACGACAGAGCGTCGATGATTTCTTTGCACGCCGTACATCCCGGATTCGAGAAAAACAGCAGAGTATATTCCGCCTTTATTCCATATAAAGTATATTCCCTTCCCCTGTTGTCAACGAAACTGAAATCCGCCGCAGGCGTCCCCTTTCGGTTCAAAGAACATACTCCTTCATCATATTGATATGCCATCCTCGCCACCGAATCAAAAAGATCACAAGAGGACAGCAGATGGACAAAAGGAAGATAGGCATCCTCATCCCTCATCGGTGAACTTGGGTCATAGAGATACTTCCCATAAAACTCAACGATGGTTTCGAACACATTGGAAGAAGTGTCGGCTTTCTCACATGCGCTTATCCTCCGGAAAGTTCTCACCGCCGCTTCCGAGGCGGTCTGCGCGCCGAGACGGGACACCAAAAGTGCATAATTGGCAAACTCAGCCTCAACTGCATCCCTCTTCACACCGCTCACCAATGAGCTGTCGCACGGATAATGGCGCGATGTGTCGGTTAAGTCATCCCAAAAATGTACGGCATAATATTCCAAGGCCTCAGGCGAACCCGTCTCATATATGGAAGGTATTGAAACAGAAGGGAATGGAAGAGGTTCAAATGATTCTTCGTCCCCTCCCCCGCAGGAAAGCGTCATTGCCAGACAAACCGCACAGATTATCGCAACTTTCCGAAGACCGCCACTAATCATCGTCATTCCATAAATGATTTTTAACAAATAATTCTGTTTCGTATTGGCGAAACCTAACATTACTTAAGTTTCGCAAATGCGAAACTTAACATTATTCGCACAAAAATATAAAAAAATATTAGATTTGCATTGTGGAATAATAAGTAAAATGAACTTGAGAAGAATATTATGCCTGTTGGTGCTTGCAGTCATTCCCTATCTTGCTTCAGCACAATTCTATCTTACAGGAGATGATCCAGGCCATCTCAAATGGTATTCAAAAGAAAGCGAACATTATAAGATAATCTACCCTAAAGGGATGGATTCACTTGCTGTGGAATATGCGAAAACCCTTGAAAAATATTATTCAACTGTCGGAAACACAATAGGTTTCACTCCCACAGAAAAAATGAATTCAAGACTTCCCATTGTCCTCCACGCCTACAACACCCGCTCAAATGGTTCAGTAGCCTGGGCTCCTAAAAGGATGGACCTCTTCACCCAGCCACAGGCCGACAACCCTGAAGCATTTCCGTGGATTGACAACCTTGTCATCCACGAGTCGCGACACGTTGTTCAGATGCAGACCGGACTCTCAGGTATCTTCCGTCCGTTCAACTGGTTTTTCGGAGAAATGTTCAACGGATTCGTGGCTGGATTCTATCCAAAAGT
>JBJEBO010000297.1:0-2321 GCA_051870155.1 Candidatus Cryptobacteroides sp. | reverse complement strand
AGTTTACCTGAAACCTCACTAATTGAAAAATTGGTGAGGTTTTTTGGAAATAATAAGTATCTTTGTGTTCGCTTGGCTAGCCCGTAAAAATTGCCGGAAATAAACTATCCGCATCACTCTCCAACCTTACTATCGGAACGGACTATTACTTCCAGGCTTTTGCCTCCAACAGTGTAGGGACTGCCTATGGTAAATCAATCCAATTCACAACATTTGATTATCCGATAGTAACAATCTCTTCAATTACAGATGTTACTGATGATAGCGCCATTATTAAGTGTAATGTGTCTTCCGATGGAGGAAGTACCATTACAGAACGAGGTGTAGTATATATCAAAGGGAACGGAACACCATCAATTGAAAACGGGACAAAAGTTAAAAAATCCGGCACGACTGGCTCATACGAAATAAATCTATCCAGTTTGACTCCTTCTACGACCTATACGATAAAGGCTTATGCCATTAATAACGTTGGCGTTGTTTATAGCGAACATAAGATTTTTTTCACTAAAACATCTAACACGTTTGATAGTGCCAATTGTTTTATTATTTCAGAACCCGGTACCTATAAGTTCAAGACTGTCAAAGGTAATAGTTCTATTTCTGTTGGGAATGTATATTCTGCTCAGTTGCTGTGGGAGAGTTTCGAAACTTCTGTGACTCCTTCTGTTGGAGACCTTATTAAGTCTGTTACATATTCCAACGGATATATCACTTTCAGCACCAACAGTTCTTTCAAGGAAGGAAATGCCGTCATTGCAGCCAAGGATGGCAGCGGAAACATCCTTTGGTCCTGGCATATCTGGCTGACAGACCAGCCGCAAGGTCAGACATACTACAATAATGCAGGAGTGATGATGGACCGCAACCTCGGTGCCACCTCTGCGACCCCAGGCGATGTCGGAGCATTAGGCCTTTTCTATCAATGGGGACGAAAGGACCCATTCCTTGGTTCTTCAGACATACACGATGAAGTATTGGCAAAATCAACCATTTCCTGGCCATCAACAGTATCATCCTCATCGTCAACCGGGACCATCGATTATGCGGTCAAGCACCCTACCACTTTTATCACATATAATAGCAATAATTACGACTGGTACTACACAGGTTCCTCATCAACAGACGACACCCGTTGGCAATCTCAGAAGACCATCTACGACCCGTGTCCGGCAGGATGGCGTGTTCCAGACGGAGGATCCAATGGAGTCTGGGCAAAAGCTGTAGGCTCGTCATCATCTTTTAGTTATAACTATAATTCTACGAATGAAGGAATGAACTTCTCTGGAAAGTTCGGATCCGCAACTACTATTTGGTATCCTGCTTCCGGTTATCTCGGCAGGAGCGATGGTGCGTTGAATTATGTTGGCAACTATGGCCGCTATTGGTCGGTTACTCCGAGTGGCTCGAATGCGTACTACCTCCTCCTCTACCACGGTGGCGGTGGCGGTCCCGATGGCTACTTCATTCGGTCTTGCGGGCGGTCTGTCCGTTGCCTCCAAGAATAATCTTGAATAGCTGATTTCGATTTAAGAGTCCTATATCACATTCAACTTAATCCTGCGTAAGCCAAAAACTTATGCAGGATTAATTCATTTCTGTACGGCTATTTTGGTCCCTATTAATTCTATAAAATTCCGAACTCTTTCAATCAAAGGCGTTATTTCCTCTTCAGATGTCTGATATATACAGTTGTAATCACTTTTCTCGCGCATTGCCTGCAATTGTGAATATAGTTTCGCATACTCTATTGGAAACGTCCCTTCTTTAACATAGTGCTGACCAAACATCAGTATTGCTCCTTTATGAGTTCCAACCTTATAACCATCATTTATCAATAAGGCAGATACTGCATGAAAAATAGAATAATACAGTCTGTTTGCCACAACATCCCAAAAACCGATTTCTGCATTGCCTGTAGCCTGGTTTAGAAAAGACAATGCTTTCTCATATTCCAAATTAACTAAAATTTGGCGTTCTTCATCATTGAGTTTCATATCAAGTATATTGCGTCATTCAGAACATTCTTATAAAATGGAGTGAATGAATAGCGAGCCCATTCATCCTTGGTGTATAAAATCGGATTAATGACACGTCCAATGTTCCAGCCTAACATCGTAAAAGGGAATGAAACATTATCATAATCACTTTGCTCTATATTGGGTTTATCCAAAATAATCAACAAATCCCAATCGGATATTGGAGTAGCTGTACCACGAGCTTGTGAGCCATAAAGAAGCAAGCGTCCCCCCTGAGGAATATTTCGTTTTCCCACTGACACTATCTGACTCAATATTTCATTATTTGTATTCATACTCCTG
>JBJEBO010000296.1:0-10720 GCA_051870155.1 Candidatus Cryptobacteroides sp. | reverse complement strand
ATATCGAGCGAAGCACGAAGTGCGTAGTCGAGATATCTGATGACAAAAGGAGGTCGCTCAAGATGACAGAAGGAGGTGACTCAAAAGTCTGTCATATCGAGCGAAGCACGAAGTGCGTAGTCGAGATATCTGATGACAAAAGGAGGTCAATCAAGATGATAAAAGGGCACCGAAATCGGTACCCTTTAAATGTTTTTTGAGCTGTGAAAGTCTCAAAAGTACAATGGATTAACACTTAAGAGACTTGGGAGGTTTGGGAATGGGATCAGACGCCCCAGCCACCTTTGAAGCCACTCTCCACTACATAAGGCTCGTAGAAGTTGCCATCGGCATCGCACCAGGTGACATAGATGCAATAGCCGGTGCTTGCGCCATAGAAGCTGGTCTTCACACCTGATTTGACAACATCCTGCTCCTGGTAGATTGCAACAGTATATTCCTCCGGAGTTGAAATCTTCTCATAAGTGAAATAATCAGGGTGGTAGCAAGCAACATAAGCCGTCATTCCCTCAGGAACATCAATCTTATAGACTATGATACCGAAATCTCCCACCATATCATACTCGTTAGGATAAAGCGTCACAGTCGGTCTTGATGCAGCCCATACAGGATTCTCCTCTCCATTCACTGTCTTATAAACGAAATTGCCAAGGTCCATATGAGTCCTGAAACTGAACTTCTGAGCCTTTGTAGGAACGCCCTCTGCATCAAAAGCCATCACCGCGAACACATAGTCCACATCTATCTTGAGACCTTCAATATGTATGATTCCATCTGAAGCGGCATCCACATCCTTGAACTTGTATGGATTTGCAATCATATCTTCCTGAAGATTTGCAAGCAGTCCCTTGTATGTAGAGTTCCACTGGGTACCATTGGCATCAAGGCAGGCATATCTGTATTTGACTGGGCTGCCCTTGATTACATTGATTTTGACATCCACTGTGGTCTGTCCTACAGTCGTAGCTGATTCATTGACAAAGAAGTCTATATCGGTGTTGTAAACTATAGTCAAGGTCTTATATGAATTCTGGAATACTTCACCAATCTTTCCCTCAGCATCGACAGCAATAGCCCAGAGATGCCTTGATGTGCCGGAAGTCAAACCTGCAACGGAAGCCACCGTACTGCTATTGCGGATCTTCTTGCCGTTCTTGAGCAGGTAATTGATTTTGGATGCATCTGTTGGATATCCGGACAACTGGCTATCCTGCACAAAGAGATAATAGATGTATTCAGCACCCTCGGCATTGAGGGACACAGAAATGGAAGTCATAGTTATGTCTTCGGAAACGGCAGCAACGGATGCAGCACCGCCAGTAGTCTGAAGAGGCTTGGTCTTAAACTCAGCAGTCACAACCTCTTCCGGAATATAATTGGTCTTGCCTTCTTCGGCAGCAACCATCCACACAACATACTCTGTGTCAGGAAGAAGTTCACGAACCACATCGTGGTTGGCGAAGAGGCTGACAGGCCCCTCATAGATTCCGTTCTCAGGAACTTCAATCATATCGTAGAGTGAATTCACCACATTCTCTGCATTGAAGAGACCCTTGCGTGAAACGCCACCGTAATAATAATCCGCACCAAGAAGCTTCATAACCACATTGGCATCATTGAATGTAGGCTCACCTACCACCTCAAGGCTGATGACCTTCTCGAATACTTCCTCAGTTACGAAAGTATCCGGATCTACATACAGGTCACCGTTCTTGTCAAGTCCCGGGGCAATCCAAAGATAATATTTCACACCAGCCTCGCACTCCTGTCCATAGAGTTCAGACAAAGTGGAATGGACGCCTTCATAAGAGTGGAGAAACGGAGCCTGATTGACAAAGTCAGGACCGGCAAGCAGCTCGGCGAAAGCCTCGGCATCGAAATCCGAAGCCTTGCAAACTCCATAGAAGAATCCATAAGTGAGACCTGAACGAGGTTCGATGGTGACATCATTGTTGGCTATGGTATAGTCAACAGGGTTGGTGGAAAGGAAAAGTGTGGCGGTCTCCATAGCGTTACCTGCTACGGCAAGAACCTTGGCATTTCCCTCGCTCTCCGCAAAACCGGCTTTGACAGCCTCAAGGGATGGAGCGGTGAAATAGATTTCCACATAATCCTCATACCATACATCCTTAACCTTCCATCCTGCAGGAACGGTGATAAGGAGGTCTGTCACGGTCGAAGAAAGAAGAGGACTGATGGCGTATGTGTTTCCGTATGCCACATAAGCCTCCTTGATTTCAGTACCATAGATATAATCATAGAATGCAATCAGGTCTTCATTCTCGGATTTCATAAGGACTGTGATGACCTCTCCGGTGGCAAGGGTAATCTCCACGTATGGTGCGCTGCCGTCCTCCGGATAGACAGGTTTGCAGCCTACGAAGAGTGAAGTATCGGAAGAACCTGTGCGAGTCCAGGTCTTGCCCCCATCGAATGAAATTTCATAATATCCGTCTTCAGTTACCCTGACTGCAGGCTCCGGTGAATCCGGCACGATAGGAATCCTCTTTCCGGAAGCATCGGTGATGGCTGTTACATTGCCGTTTGCATCGGCTACAGCCCAATACTTGACTCCTCCTTCAGTGATATATGTTACGATAAGGTCCGGAAGATTCACCTTGTCATAAATATTCACGGATGAACCGTCTGACAAGACAAGTTTCCAGCAATTGTCTGCAAGTGAGAATTTGCAGGAAACGACAGTAACACTTTCTTCAATCAGTTTTTTCAAAGCAGCCACCTCGTCCTGGAACTGGGCTTCCAAAGCGTCAACCCTCTCCTGAAGTTCATCTATTTCAGCCTGTACCTTTGACAGGCAGGATGTCATAAGCGGCATCGCTGCAAGAGACAACGCCAACATACCGGCGGAAGTCTTCTTTATGAAATGAGTCAGAGTCATAATATTGTGTATTAAATAATTACTCGGTGTATATTATTGAGCCGCAATGTCCATAAGGGCGGGAAAGCGGCGTAGATTTCAATGGAGTGAATGACGGAAGGGCGATGCCGTCAGTTGATGAAAGAGATACAGCTGAGAATGTAGAAGCACGTGTCCCGGTGATATCTTTGAAAGCCTCGGCAAGAGCCACATTGAAGTAGGCATCGGTCCAGTCTCCAAAAGAGTAAGGGAAGACATTGTCGAGGTCATCTTCATAATTATTGTTGAGATTGTTGAGAACCACATCAGGTTCAAAGCCGTCTGCATAATCCCCGAAGCCTTTGGCATTGGCGAGGCGGAAAGTAATCGGGGCAAATTGGAAAAGGCGTCCCTGATAGGTGGTATTGGTGGTAGTCATACCCACATTCTTACCTTCCGACTTGGTCCCGTATGTATAGACAGGGAAGTCGATGCCACGGAGTGAGTTGATTATCAATTCAGAAGCGGAGGCTGTGTTGTATGAAGTCACAACATAGAGTCTCTTGAGTCCGAGGTCCGGACCTTTGCCGAGTGGATCGACATCGCTGCTGTGGCCTCTTGAGAAATACCAGGTTTCGGTCCTCTTGTCGTTGTAGGTCACTTTGGCGAAAACATCGTCATCGTGGGCACGACCGGCAATCGCACTGGCGAGATAGCGGCTCTGTGCCATAGCACCTCCAGGATTGAAACGGAGGTCAAGGATGAGGTCGGTGATTTTCTCTGATGCAAACTGGTTGAGTGCAGCCTCAAGGTATTCCTGACCTTCGAGGTCGAAGTTTTCGAGGACGAGATAGCCGATCTTGTTTGTTTGGGTGGCATCGCCCATAGTGGCTGCGAGAAGCACCGGATCATAGATATATGCCCCTGTTGCAACAGTAGCGGTATATGGAGTCAGTTCATAGCCATCGCCACCGGACTTTGGCATAAACCGGAAAAATTCAAGGTTATAAGAGCCCGATGGGGCATAATAAAGTTCCTGCATATAGGTGGTGTAATTCGATGTGGTAAGGTAGGTATTGTTTACCTTGTAGATGATATCTCCCCTCCTCATACCCTTCTGATATGCAGGAGAACCAGGACGGGTATATGCAATGGCAAGACCCACGATATTGTTGGTAGGGTCTATTACAGAAGAGAAAATTGGTCCGAACCCGAGGTCCTGCACCTGATAGGCCTTGGTGCCTGACGCATTGAGTTCCGTAAAATAGGAATAGATGTATCTTTGTCCCGGAGATACGGTATGTTCTCCGGCATAACCTCCGTCTTCGATGTTTTCTTCGCCCAAACGGGTGAGGTTTGTGAAAAGGAAGTCGGAGTAACTTGCAGTAAGATCTATGCTAAGTTTTGAATATGACTCGTTCCAGAGATAGTCAGTTTTAAGAATGTCGTGCATATAGGTATTAAGGGCGACATTCATCTCGACCTCGGCAGACATTCCCTGGGCGTGTTGCATCAGGACAATTGCACAGGTCTCTTTATATCCTTCCACCGTAACCCACAATTCGGCACGCCTTTCATCCTGGGAGTCGTTTGCCAAGAATTTGATTCTCACAGTATTGGCTACACCGGCCTCTCCGGTTGCTCCGGATGTAATTTCTGCCCACTGAGTGTCCGGTTCAAGGCTGAGTTCAGCCGTATAGTCGCCTTCCGTCTTGAGTTTCAAGGTCAGAAGTTCGCCTTTGGCTGACACTTTCTCGTCAGATGAAAGGACTTCAACAGAGATGACTCCCGTCGGAATCGTGTCTTTCTGGCAGGAGAGCATTGACATCAGGGGCAGCAATAAGGCTGCGTATATATACTTTTTGAGATTCATATTTATTTCTGTCATATCGAGCGAAGCCCGAAGGGCTGAGTCGAGATATCCATTACACAAGTTTCGCAAATGCGAAACATATACTATTTATGAAAAAAAGGCGCTCCGCAAAGGAGCAGAGCGCCCATTATCAGTTATTTATTAAATAAAGTTCTCAGGTACCCAACCGGCAGCAACGAGTGCGTCAGTGATATCCACTGCGATTGGCTCGTAATAGTAGCCGTTGGCATCTACCCAAGTAATATACAGCGTACGATCAGCTCCTGTTGCTATCTGGGTCATAGTTGCTGGCTCTGTCGTTGTCTTGAAATTATAATATGAAGCACCTAAGATGGTGACAATCCTGTCATAAACTGGCATTGGATCCATAGTTTCAATATAGTTCCAGAATCCGTAAGTTACCTTTGAACCTGCAGCAGGAGTAACAGTCATAGTAACATCATACCAACCAGGAGAATCCTCTTCTTCAACAGCAGTTACAACCACAGTAGGTTTTGCAGCAGTAGCATATTCAGGGTCATCAACTCTTACGATGTTAAACTCAAGTTCAGCAACGAATTCAGGATTGTTTTCGTATGCTGCTGCACGTGAAGGATTACCGTTCTCATCAATAGCAATGGCTGCAATATTGTATTTCTGATCCAATGTTATATTGTCGAGATAAGCCACAGCCTTTCCATCAGCACCTGGAACTACATTTGTACAATAATAGTCATCATCAGAAGCAGTTGCCATATATGATTCCATCTCAGCAAGGGTCTTGCTTGACCACCTTGCCTGATTCTTATAAATACGATATTTGGCAACAGTTCCACCGGTTGAAGAAAGTTCAACCTTGATCATACCTGAGTGCGCTTCATCTTCAGCACCGCAAACGGCCATTTTGTCGATGGAAACTTTGATATTCTCGTTATAAGCAACAGCCTTTGATGAAGCTTCTGCCTTTACGAGTTTGCCATATTTACCGTCTTTAGTGATTGCTACACCTGCAAAATATGATTTCTGTCCAGGCTCCAATCCGGTTTTGCGGTCAGTGAAGCTCTTTTCAAGGTTCATATTGCATCCCCACTCAGCGTGAACAATTGCCTCAATCAGTTCCTCATCTGTAGGATTTTGGCCATCAGCCGCAAGTGCTGCATACTGGGTGTCAGAGAACATACGATACCAAGTTACATAAGTGTCAGCTGAAGCTTCTACTTTGTATCTTGCTTCGGTATATGAATATGGAGCATCAGGAGTTACAGTAAGAGTTGCTGCACCTCCTGCAACAAGGTCAGAAGTCTTGAAAGCGACAACTACGAAATCCTCTTCCACATAAGATTTGTCTGCCTTATAAGGAGCGAACATCAACTGATATTCGCAGTTCGGCTGAATCTCAAGATAAGCATCAATCATATTGACATAATCAACGACTGAACCGCTATATGACTGAGCAGCAAACTCAGGAAGAGTCGTAGGCCAATAAGGATTATTAATCTGTTCGATCAAATCAGCAACAGAAGTAGAATATCCGTCATAACATATTTCAGTATATACTACATATTTTTCATAACCCATTATCTGGAGATCAAGTGTTGCATCAAATGCCCCGATTGATGAAACTTTTGCTTCAAGAACTTTCTCCTGATATGATGCCAATACGAAGTCATTTTCTGTAAGACCCTTTGATGAAGGATATCCATAAGCATCCATACTGAGGATAGGAGCAGCCCAAACGATGTACTCGACACCTTTCTCATAAGGATACTGCCTTCCAAGAAGCTGTGCAAGAGGAGCCTCGATAGAATAAACTTCGTCCCATCCAAAATCAACTACTCCGAAATAAGCCACATAGTTGAGCACGAAAGATGGATCGAATTCATCTGCAGGCATTGCGCCATAGAAGAAACCATAGAACTGGTCGTTGCCCTCACCTGCATCAATAACAACATTCTGATTCTCATCAATGGTAATGATGAGACCCTGCTCACTTGCAACAAGAGCAATCTTGCTGACGATACATTTGTGGTCTTCGGTAGTGGCGTGAAGTTTGAGAAGGCCCTCAGCCTCTGCAGCACCAGACTCAATTGCTTCAGCAGAAGGAGCTGTAAGAGAAAGAACTTTTCCATCAACCTTAGCCTTCCATCCGTCCGGTTTCTCAAGAACTGATACATCTGTGATTGCTGTCATCACAAGATCAATGGTCTTTGAAGCACCTGGTTTCAAATAGACCTTACCAGATTTGATGCCGAAGTTGAAATTATCTTCTGACATAAGAGGAACCTCTGTAACGACATTTCCCTGTGCATCATAGAAATAGATAATTCCCTCAGCCTCGTTGTACCAAACATCAGAGATAACACACTGGCAAGGCACAACAGGCTCAGAAGCCTCAGGCATCTTGACGTCAGTAGCGAACCAGGTCTGTCCGTCGATAGAGATTTCAATCACCTGGGTTTCAGGATTCACACGGATCTGAGGCACTTTCTGTTCAGGAATTTCAACTTCAGGAATCTCGGTTACGACCGGAATCTTGTTGCCTTCAGCATCAAGAAGAAGCTGCTTATTTCCATCAGCATCAAAATAACCCCAGTAGTAAACTCCGTCAACAACGACATAAGTTACGATAGGAGCAGGGAGAACGACTTCCTCAGGAACATATTCAGGATATACCTTGAATTCAGTTCCATCAGAGAGGGTGATGGTCCAGACTTTAGAAGTCTGATCCTGGACGGCTCCGGTAACATAGACCTTGCCGTTGATAAGTTCCTTGACAGCAGCTATCTCACTGTTGAGCTTGCTCTCAAGGGCTTCAATCCTGGATTTCAAATCAGCGACGTCGTTTTTGATGTTTGCGATGTCTTCTTTCAATGCGGAATCATCGTACTTGTCACAAGACGTCATCACAGGGCAGGCAAGAGCAGCTGCAAGAAGAGCTATTCCGGCGAACCCGCGCAGAATTGTCATAATTCGTCTTTTCATAACAAATTGAATTTATAAATTAATAATAGGGGAATAAAAATCATTCTTCGTAGTTTGGATAGTAGTCCTTGAGTTTCTTGACCTGACCGTCAGCCGTAAGGATGGCATAGTCATAGAAATAGCACTCGTCACCATTCTCAGCACGTCCGATTGCATATACAAGGGCAACCTGAATCTTAGCAACGTCGTTTTGATTCTCAACAGTCGTTGAGAGTGAGTTAGTTGAAAGACCATATTGTGAAACGAAAGTCTTCCACATATTGTTTAACTCCTTAGCGGTATATCTGTTGGAGCCAAGTTTTGTGAGGTCTCCGACATTAGCCTTGTCATCCTCGGTCTGGACGCAATAGAGGAATCTCTCAGCATCTTTGACAACATTGAACTCCACCTTCCAGGTCTTTGCATCAGCATCCCAAATAGGATTGATTGCAACCTCAGGATTTGGACCCACCTGCGGAGCCATTGTAGTGACGCTTGAATAGAGGACCTCTCCGAGAACTCCGTCCATATCCTCTGCCATATATGCCACATTATACTGGGTTTCCGGGTCAAGACCCGCCATTGTATATGAATCATATCCTGAAGCACTTCTCCACCAAGTATTTACGATATAGTCGCTCTGAGTAGCAAAATTGAGAAGAACGTTGTTCAACATATAATCCCTGTCCTTGCTTCCGACGAGGTTGTCCGGAACGAATGCGAAACGGAAAATCGCAGTATTCTCAGCATCGTAGGTAAACTCGAATTTCACAGAGTTGACCGTAACGTTTGAGAATTTGAGGTTGATTTTAGATTTGTTCGCAGCAGGGTTGTCCTTTACAAGAGGCTTGGTTGTGAACACATCAGAGAACTTGAGTTCAGAGAGTTTCTGGTAAAAGTTTCTGCAGACGAATACCACCCTGTATTGGGTTGCAGGAGAGAGTCCGAAATCAAATTCAGTAGAAGAATATGAAGAACCTGTTGCAATTCCGTTTTTCTCATCAAAACTGAAATGCTCATTCTTGACTCCATAACCTTCTTGTGCAAGACCAAATATATAGTCATTCTTCTTGTCATCAGATGCAGCCATAAGTGACTGAGCCTCAGATTCTGTAATCAGCCTGTAAAACATTGCCTGGCAATTTTCATCAAGGATAGTGATAAACTCAGCATAAGAAGCGGAGACATAATCTGTCAGAGTGATGGATCCGCTGGCCGGCTCATTCTCAGCAGGAACAGTCTTGAGTGTAAAATCGACACGTGAGAAATAAGGCGAAGGAGTACCATTCTCATCCACTGCGACCGCAGTAGCGGTGTTGGATACGGTAGGATCCGGATGATCGAAGCTTGCGCTGTAGGTAAGGTTGTCAATGTCGTCCTTGAGAACAGCGTCACCAATATAGTAGCTTCTCATATAATCCCGGTATGCCCTTTCACCGAAGGTATCAATATATTCGTCAACCATATATGTCACAGTGGCGAAATAATATACTCCGGCAGCATCGTTGTTGAGATTGTGTGACACAGCAAAAGCAGTGTAACCAGTTCTTACATCGATTTCAACTGAAGGATTGCCTTTAAGCGGCTCCGCAGTGGTCCTGACAAAGACCAGACACATCTCGCCTGAGTCATTCAGGGTGCAATCCTCGTCGTAGCATCCGCAGGCAGCAATGATATAGTCGCAGTCAGGAACGATGCGAACCTGACGGTAGTTGCTGTTCATCCAGTCGAATTCCTTGCAAGCATATTCATCACCAAGGCTCTCCTGAGAGAAGCTATATCCACCGCTTCCTTCAGTTGAAAAAAGCTGGGCACGGATTATTTCTTCCACTTCTGCCTTGCTCTTTCCCACTCCACCGGCTTCAAGAATAATGTTGTAAAGAATTGAAACCGGATAAACGTCAAGTCTATATGACTTTACATTGGCACCAGGACGGCACTCGAAGATGAAATTGCGGTTTTCAGTCGCAATAACCTTCACGCTTACACCGTCATCAGAAGCCACATACTCCTCTTCATACATATCGAATGGAGTCTTAGGACAAGGAATCGGATAATCTGTGTCATTGTCAATGATGACAGGGGTTTTCGTACCCTCTTCTTCCTGTGAAGGATCATCGACAACCTTCTCACAAGAAGCAAAAGCCAAAGTAGCGGCAGCTGCAACGAGCAGCAAGTTTTTCATTGAAAATCTCATTTTTCTGTCACTTATATATTTCAGTTATCATTTCATCTCATATCCTGAATCTCCGCCATTAATCTGGCAGACATTCATATTGTTAACATAACCGTAGGAATCAATACCAAGGGCATAAATAGATGTATTCTCAAGATTCCATTCGGAATTGATGTCAACAGTAAAGGTTTTCTGAACCTCCTTTCCTTTTTCCACCGTTCCCATATCAGTTCCCTTGTAGGAAGATGTGAGGACGGCACGAAGGACGTGACGATGTGGATAATTATTGTCGGTCATAGAGCCGTTCTTCTGTGGAGAACGTACTCGGTCTTCAATAACGAGGGCTGTGATACGATAGTTGGAAGTCAATTCGGAAGTGAGCTTCACAGTCACCTCAGCCTTGGATCCAACAATATTTGAAGACACAGCAACTCCGCAGTGTGCAGGATATTCATCGAAAGAAGTTTCAATACTCTTTCCTGCCTCAATGTTTGTCGTAAGGCCGCCAGCTTCACGCAAATCTGTTAGGAATGAAGGATATGCGAGTGCGCTGCCGCTCGGGTCCTTAAAGTCAGCATAAATTTTTTCCACAATGTCAAGGGCCATAGGATCTTCGCCACCGGATTTTGAGTGGAGACCTACCATATGGACATATTTCGAATAGACAGGGTCGCCAGTCAGGAGCATATTCAGTTTGGTAAATCCGTCAGGACAGAAGGCGCACCAGGCACCGGTGAACTCCATTATGCACACCTGACGCGCATAAGCAGACACCACCACAGTCTTTTCCTCGGCAATAACTGTCACAATCTCGGATTCCTTGCCCGAATATGTGGCCTTGAATGTATATGTACCCGGTTCAGAAACCGTAAAT
>JBJEBO010000295.1:0-10735 GCA_051870155.1 Candidatus Cryptobacteroides sp. | reverse complement strand
TCGACTACGCACTTCGTGCTTCGCTCGATATGACAGACTTTTTAGTCACCCTCATGACGGAAGCGAAAGGCGATGCATAACAGAAATGAAAGGCCAAGAATGACGGGAGCGAAAGGTCGGGATGATAGGGATTTAATACCGGAGGTGTGCCGATAGTGGCACACCTCACGGTGTTGATTACCAAATGCTTACCCTTTCGCTTTCAGGACGCCACATTGGGTCGCCCTCTTTGATTCCAAAGGCGTCGAAGAAGGCCTGGAAGTTCTTGAGGGTTACATTGATGCGGTTCTCGGCGAGGGAGTGGACATCGAGTTTGGTGAGTCTTGCCTTCTCTTCGTCGGTGATGTTCTGGGCCCAGAGGTGGGCGAAACCGATGAAGAATCTCTGATCTACTGTGAGACCGTCGATGTCAGCAGGAGTGGTGTCACCAAGGGCGTTGTGGAGGGCAGTGTATGCGACGCTCACTCCGCCGTGGTCGGCGATGTTCTCTCCGAGTGAAAGCTGGCCGTTTGCGTGAAGTCCAGGGAGGATTTCTACCTCGTCATACTGCTTGATGAGGACTGCTGTCTTCTCTTTGAATTTAGCCTCGTCCTCTGCAGTCCACCAATTATTCATATTTCCGTTGGTATCAAAAAGGCGGCCCTGGTCGTCAAATCCGTGGGTCATTTCGTGACCTATGACCACTCCGATGGCTCCGTAATTGACTGCATCGTCAGCATCGATATTGAAGAACGGAGGCTGGAGGATTGCTGCAGGGAAGCAAATCTCATTAGTGGTAGGATTGTAATATGCATTCACAGTCTGAGGAGTCATACCCCATTCCTCCTTGTCGGTCTTCTTGCCGATTTTAGCAAGATTATCAGCTATGTACCAAGCATTTGCAGCGCAGATGTTGTCATAGTAGCTTGCCTTAGGGTCCACAGTCAGGCTTGAATAATCTTTCCATTTGTCCGGATAGCCAATTTTGACAGTGAAATTGGAAAGTTTGTTCTGGGCGTATGCCTTTGTGCTGTCGGACATCCATTCGAGGGCTGCGATATGTTCTCCGAGGGATTTCTGGAGCTGACCTACGATTTCAAGCATTTTCTTCTTGTTCTGCTCAGGAAAATATTTCTTCACATACATCTGTCCCACAGCCTCTCCGAGAATGCCGTTAGGAATGCTCATAGCGCGTTTCCAACGAGGTTTCTGCTCTGTGACTCCACTCATTGCTGTGCTGTAGAAGTCGAAATGAGCTGCATAGAGGTCATCAGAAAGATAATTGGAAGCGGAATTAACAAGACCAGCAGCGATATAATCCTTGATTGATTCAAGGTCGGTGGAAGCGAAAAGGTTTGAGAAGCCCTCAAAGAATGAAGGCTGCATCACGATGACCTTGTCCAACTGCGGAAGGCCCATCCTGTTGAAGAATGATGTGAAGTCGAATCCTGGATAAGCCTCTGCAATCTGTGCACCGGACATCGGATTGTAAAGTTTCATATAATTCCTGTTCTCAACGCTGCTCCAGGAGAATTGTGCGAGCGCATCCTCTATTGCAATAGCATTCGCTGCCCTTTGTGCTGCATTGTCGATGCCTGCGAGGGTGAAAAGTTTCTCGAGCATTTGCACATATTTTGAGTGCAGTTCTGCATTGGCCGGATCAACATAATAATCTCTGTCTCCCATTCCAAGACCACTCTGAGACATATAGAGCACCTGGGTGTCGCTGTCCATAAGGTCGGCATCCACTCCCATATCGAAGAAACCGGCGCTACCATATTTGTTCATATCCGCCATTAGTTCCGCAACGGCTTTTTTGTCGGCAGCACTGAAAATCTTTTCCAATTCCTTCCGGATTGGAGCGGCACCCTCGGCGTTCAACCTTGTGGAGTCGAGTCCCTGTTTGTAGAGGTCAACGATCTTCTGGTCGGTTGTTCCCATCTTTGGATTCATTTTCGACATTTCTGCGAAAAGATTGTTTAGACGGGTCACGTTGTCTTCACGGAGCTGGTCGAATGAGCCGAAACGGGCATATTCGGGTTTGAGCGGATTATTCTTGATCCATCCGCCGTTTGCGTAGAGGTTGAAGTCGGTTCCCGGGGCAACACTCAGGTCCATATAGGACATATCGATTGCCGGTACCTTTTCTTCCTGGTTTGCGCAGGATGCTACTGCAAAAAGAAGCGGCAGCATAAGCATAGCTGTTTGTTTCATATTATTTACTTTTGGAATAATTATTGCTCAATAAAATGTTTGCATTGTCACAAAAGGGATGCAAATGTAGTTATTTTTTATAATATATGGTAGAGATTGGTATTAAAGGAAAACAGGAAGTGACAGTAACTGAGAATATGCTGTCAACTAATGTGGGAAGTGGTGCAGTGAAGGTGTTAGCTACACCGATGATGATAGCCTTGATTGAAAAGACCGCTACCTTGTCGGTGGAGCCATATCTCGAAGAAGGACAGAGCACTGTGGGAACAAAGGTGGAAGTGTCGCATTGTGCGGCAACGCCGGTGGGGATGAAGGTCTATGCAGAAACGGAACTTGTAGGAATTGACCGAAGGAGGCTTGAATTCAAGGTCGCAGCATACGATGAGTGCGGATTGATAGGGGAGGGAAGGCACGAAAGGTTCATAATTGATGTGGCCCGCTTCCAGGAAAAGGCCGATGCCAAGGGAGAAGCAAATAACAAATAGACCCAAACAATGAAACAAAAAACAAATATCAAGGCACTACTTTTTGATTTGGACGGTGTGCTGATGGACACTGAACACGGCTACACCGAGTTTTGGGACAGGATGGGGGAGAAATACCTCGGGCTAAGGAATTTCTGTACATTGATCAAAGGCCAGACACTCAATCAGATAATCGGACATTATTTTGACGAGCGTATGCAGGACCTGCCTGAAATTGTCGCAGCACTCGACGACTTTGAGATGAATATGCCTTATTCTTTCATTCCGGGCGCAGATGAATTTCTCAAGGGATGCAGGGCAGCCGGACTGAAATGCGCAGTGGTTACAAGTTCCAATGACAAGAAAATGAGTTGCCTGTACAGGGCGCACCCTGATTTCAAGGATAGATTCGACTTTATTCTCACAAGCGAAGACTTCTCAAAATCAAAGCCGGATCCGGAATGTTTCATCAAGGGAATGGAAAAAATGGGAGTCCAGCCGGAAAATACCATTGTATTTGAGGATTCCATCCACGGTCTTAGTGCAGGCCGCTCAAGCGGGGCATTCGTGGTGGGACTAACTACATCAAATCCTGAAGATGTGGTCAAACGCTTAGCAGACATAGTAATAGATGATTTCGAGGGGCACACCATCGAGGAAATAATGGAAAACTTGCCCTCCCGGGCTTGATAATTATATAAGTTATTCATAACTTCGCAGCCTGAATAAACACATAAAACTCTTCTCGATGGTGAAAGAACTTGGTGCGACTCTTCGCCTATCCAACGGTATGGAATTCAGGGGTTATTCTTTCGGCTATGCCGGACCCTGCGATGGCGAAGTGGTCTTCTCAACTGCAATGGTCGGATATCCCGAAAGTCTGACCGACCCTTCTTATTCAGGACAAATATTATGCGTTACCTATCCATTGATAGGAAATTACGGTGTTCCGAGCGAGGGAGCCGACAGCAATGGCATTTCAATCAATTTCGAATCCGAAAAAATCCACGTCAGAGGTCTTGTAATCTCCGATTATTCATCGGAGTACAGCCATTGGAATGCTGTCAAGAGCCTCGGTCAATGGCTTGAGGAGCAAAAGATCCCAGGCATCTACGGAATTGATACTCGTGAACTTACGAAAGTGCTCAGGGAGAACGGAGCGATGCTCGGAATGATTGTTCCGGACGGAGTGGAGAAGTCGTTCCCCGTACCTGATCCGAATTTGGAAAACCAGGTGGCAATCGTAAGCTGCAAGGAAGTCATCAGATATGGACAGGGGGACAAGAAAATCGTCCTCGTTGACTGCGGAGTCAAGCATAATATTCTCAGATGCTTGGTAAACAGGGGAATAGAAGTGATCAGGGTTCCTTGGGACTATGATTTCAATACTCTCGAATATGACGGACTGTTCATTTCCAACGGTCCCGGCAATCCTGAGTTTATGGATGTGACCGTGGAGCATATCAGGGAGGCGATGAAAAAAGATAAGCCGATTTTCGGAATTTGTATGGGAAATCAGCTCCTCTGCCGTGCCGGTGGTGCGTCCACCTATAAACTCAAATATGGTCATAGGAGCCACAACCAGCCAGTCAGAATGGTTGGAACCAACAGATGTTTCATAACATCCCAGAATCACGGATTCGCAGTGGACAACAATACACTCGGAGCCGATTGGGAGCCGCTTTTCATTAATATGAACGATAATACCAACGAGGGAATCCGCCACAAGAGCAAGCCATTCTTCTCTGCGCAGTTCCACCCGGAGGCATCCAGCGGTCCTACCGACACCGAATTCCTTTTCGACGAATTCATCAGCAAACTGTAGTCCAACCATTCAAGAGATAGAACAATGATAGACAACAATATAAGAAAGGTCGTAATCCTCGGTTCAGGCGCGTTGAAAATCGGCGAGGCCGGAGAGTTCGACTATTCAGGCTCACAGGCTCTCAAAGCCTTGAAGGAAGAGGGGATAGAGACGATTCTCATAAACCCTAACATCGCTACCGTCCAAACATCCGAACAGGTGGCGGATAAAATCTATTTCCTTCCGGTGACTCCTTATTTCGTTGAAAAAGTCATCCGCAAGGAAGCACCTCAGGGTATCCTCCTCGCATTCGGAGGCCAGACAGCCCTGAACTGCGGTGTTGAACTATACAAGAACGGGATCCTCGAAAAATATGGCGTGAAGGTGCTTGGAACACCGGTTCAGGCAATCATTGACACTGAGGACAGGGAATTGTTCGTGGAGAAGCTCGACCAGATTGAGGTCAAGACAATCAAATCCCACGCGGCAGAAACTCTTGAAGAGGCAAAATCTGCGGCATCGGCCCTTGGCTATCCTGTCATCATACGTGCGGCATACGCCCTCGGAGGACTTGGCTCAGGATTCTGCGACAATGAGGCTGAACTTGAAGAGACTTGCGAAAAGGCATTCTCATTCTCTCCACAGGTGCTTGTGGAGAAATCCCTTAAAGGATGGAAGGAGATTGAATATGAGGTTGTCAGGGACCGTTATGACAATTGTGTGACTGTCTGCAATATGGAGAATTTCGACCCGCTCGGAATCCACACCGGAGAAAGTATCGTCGTGGCTCCGTCTCAGACTCTCACGAACGAAGAATACCATTATCTGCGTGAACTTTCCATCAGAATTGTACGTCATATCGGAATCGTCGGAGAGTGTAATGTTCAATATGCATTCAATCCGGATGCTATGGATTACAGGGTAATCGAGGTGAACGCCCGTCTGAGCCGTTCATCAGCCCTTGCATCAAAGGCGACGGGTTATCCGCTTGCTTTCGTGGCAGCGAAGCTCGGACTTGGCTACGGACTTTTCGATTTGAAGAACTCCGTTACAAAAGACACCCCTGCATTCTTCGAACCTGCCCTCGACTACATTGTCTGCAAGATTCCTCGCTGGGATCTCACCAAATTCCACGGCGTTTCAAGGAAGATTGGTTCAAGTATGAAGAGCGTCGGAGAGGTGATGTCCATCGGACGCACATTCGAGGAGGCTATCCAGAAAGGTTTGAGGATGATAGGGCAGGGCGCCCACGGTTTCGTTGGCAACAAGGAAATTGACGCGGCTAATTTGGATAACGACCTCAGCGAGCCTACAGACAGGCGAATCTTTATGATTTCCAAGGCTTTGCAGGAAGGGTACAGTGTGGATGACATCCACCGTCTGACAAAAATCGACAGATGGTTCCTCGATAAACTCCAGAAGATTGTCAATACCCATAAGGAAATAAAGGAATATTCAAATATCGCCGATGTGCCTTACGATCTCCTGCTCAGAGCGAAGAAAGAGGGATTCTCTGATTTCCAGATTGCTCGTGCGATTTATGGAAAGACCAACGATATTGAGGATATGCAGCAGTTGGTACGTGAAAACAGGAAAAACAGAGGAATCGTGCCTTGTGTCAAGCAGATTGATACCCTTGCAGCGGAATTCCCTGCAGCAACAAATTATTTGTATCTCACATACAATGGCAATTTCAATGACGTTCATTATCTGAACGACCACAGGTCAGTAATTGTCCTCGGTTCCGGTGCATACCGCATCGGTAGTTCAGTGGAATTTGACTGGTGTTCTGTGAACGCCCTCCAGACTATCAGAAAGGAAGGATATAGGGGAGTGATGATAAATTACAACCCTGAAACAGTATCCACTGACTATGATATGTGTGACAGACTCTATTTCGATGAACTCACCTATGAAAGGGTGATGGATATCTATGAATTGGAGAATCCTCACGGAGTCATAGTTTCAGTGGGTGGCCAGATTCCTAACAACTTGGCACTAAGGCTCAATGACAGCGGAGTGAATATACTTGGAACCAAGGCTTCGTGCATCGACAAGGCTGAGGACCGCCATAAATTCTCATCCATCGTGGATGCTCTTGGAATCGACCAGCCTAAATGGAAGGAGCTTACGACCCTCGATGACATCAATGACTTCGTGAATACGGTCGGCTTCCCAGTGCTCGTTCGTCCGTCTTATGTGCTTTCTGGTGCGGCGATGAATGTCTGCTACAATGAAGATGAACTCAGACGTTTCCTCGGGCTTGCTGCGGAAGTTTCACAGAAACATCCTGTTGTTGTGAGCGAGTTTATGCAGAGATGCAAGGAAATCGAGTTCGACGCTGTTGCAGATGGGGGAGAGGTGATTGCTTATGCAATTTCCGAGCACGTGGAGTTTGCAGGAGTGCATTCCGGAGATGCAACTATACAGTTCCCTCCACAAAAACTCTATGTCGAGACAGTAAGACGAATCAAGAAGATTGCAAAGAAGATTGCTTCCGCCCTTGAGATCTCTGGTCCATTCAACATCCAGTTCCTTGCAAAGGACAATGAAATCAAAGTGATTGAATGTAACCTCAGGGCGTCAAGGAGCTTCCCATTCGTTTCAAAAGTACTGAAAATCAATCTTATAGAACTTGCTACTAAGGTTATGCTCGGTCTCAAACCGGCTGCTCCGCACAAGAGTGCCTTCGATCTTGACTATGTGGGAATCAAGGCATCTCAGTTCTCTTTCTCAAGGCTCCAGCAGGCAGACCCTGTGCTTGGAGTGGATATGGCTTCCACAGGAGAGGTAGGTTGTCTTGGAGATGATTTCAACGAGGCGCTGCTCAAGTCCATCCTTTCTGTCGGTTACAGCATCCCTCACAAGAATATCCTGATTTCATCCGGAGATGCTCTTAACAAGGCTGACCTCCTCGGTGCTTGCAGACTGCTCGCAGACAATGGCTTTTCAATTTTTGCGACTGGAGGCTCACACAAATATCTCGTTGAGAACGGAGTTCCTTCAACTATGGTTCTGTGGCCAAGCGAGGCTGATGATGAGACTCTCAACAAGGAGCATAAACTTGCATTGAAGATGATCCAGGACAAGGAGATAGATCTTGTAATTAATGTTCCGAAGAACTACACTGAAACGGAACTTAAGAATGGTTATATGATCAGGCGGGCGGCTGTGGACTTCAATATTCCGCTGATTACCAACGCACGACTCGCTACTGCCTTCGTCCGAGCATTCTGCGGAATGGACATTGATGACATACAAATAAAAAGTTGGGACCAATATTGATCCCAATTTTTTTTTGTATAAGATCTCTCCATTCGCTTCGCTCAGTCGAGATGACAATAGAAGATAATGTCATCTCGAGCGGAGGGCGAAGCCCGGAGTCGAGAGATCTATAATGTCATATCCCGAAATTCGCGTCGATAGATTTCGTGGACTTCCCCGTCGATAAGCCCTTTTTCGTTGCTATCTGTTGTGACCACAATGGTTAATCCCGAAAAATCTGACAAAACTCCATAAACCTCTTCATTCTCAATTTCTGTCATTGTCCTGTCAACCGTGCTTACAATAATCTTGTCGCAATCCTTCTTTATTCCGGTCAATGAAAGAGTAAAATCCTCAGGAGAAAATACGGCTCCGATTTCCTTCAGTGATTCGAACAATTTGTTTTCGCATCCTGATAATTGGAAGGACGCACTCAACACATTCGGACTTCCTTGTTCGGGTCCAACTTTATAGGTAAATGTACCACTTGCGACCTGAGTGCAGGACATGGATGCTAATGCAAAACAGACGATTGAGGTCAATGCCAATATGAGTTTTTTCATACGGTTCGAAATTTTACTGTAATTTGTCTCCGTTCATAGTGATGAGGAATTCTTCATTGGAAGCGGTCTTCTCCATCCTGGTCTTGAGGAATTCCATCGCTTCAACCGAAGTCATATCGGCGAGATAATTCCTGAGAATCCAGATTCTGTTGATATAGTCAGGATTATAGAGAAGGTCGTCGCGGCGTGTACTTGAGAGAGTGACATCAACTGCAGGGAAGATTCGTTTGTTGGCAAGTTTCCTGTCGAGCTGGAGCTCCATATTGCCGGTACCCTTGAATTCCTCGAAAATGACATCGTCCATTTTGGAACCTGTCTCGGTGAGAGCCGTAGCAAGAATCGTGAGCGAACCTCCGTTTTCGATATTTCTTGCCGCACCGAAAAATCTCTTAGGCTTGTGGAGGGCATTTGCATCCACACCTCCGGAAAGTACTTTTCCTGATGCCGGCTGGACAGTGTTGTATGCCCTGGCAAGGCGGGTGATGGAATCGAGAAGAATAACAACGTCGTGTCCGCATTCAACCATCCTCTTTGCCTTCTCAAGCACCATATTTGCCACTTTCACGTGCCTTTCAGCAGGCTCGTCAAATGTGGAAGCCACAACCTCGGCTTTAACGCTTCGTGCCATATCGGTCACTTCCTCAGGACGTTCGTCAATGAGAAGGACTATCATATATACTTCCGGGTGATTGTCGGCTATTGCATTGGCTATAGACTTGAGCAACATTGTCTTACCAGTCTTAGGCTGAGCCACGATAAGCCCTCTCTGTCCTTTTCCAATCGGGGTGAACATATCCACAACCCTGCAGGAAATGTCGTTGTGTCCGTTGCCAAGAAGATTGAATTTTTCGTCAGGGAAGAGAGGAGTGAGAAAATCGAATGGTACCCTGTCACGAATGAACTCCGGAGTGCGTCCGTTGATATATTTGATCCTTACAAGAGGGAAATATTTGTCACCTTCCTTTGGTGGTCTGATTTCTCCAGTCACAGTGTCACCTGTCTTGAGGGCATTTGCCTTGATCTGGTTCTGTGAAACGTAAATGTCATCAGGAGAGTTGAGATAGTTATAATCTGATGATCGGAGGAAGCCGTAACCATCCGGCATAATTTCAAGAACTCCGGTTGCTTCCACAACTCCTTCAAACTCAATCTTAGGAAGTTGGTTCTGCTGATTCTGCTGCTGGTTGTTCTGATATTTCTGTTTCTGATACTGACCTTGCTGATATTGGTTCTGATCACGTCTCTGGAATTGCTGCTGTTGTGGTTGCTGAGGCTTTTGCTGAACCTCAGGTTGTTCTTCCTGACGTTTGTTTTCCTGTTCCGCATTAACAGGTGCAACTGCCTGAGGACCTGCCTGCTGCTGTTTAGCTATCCTGTTGCGTTTTCTCTTTTCCTGAACAGGCTGCTCCGGTTTTGGTTGTTCCATTTTTTCCACCGGTGCCGGTGTATCAGTTTTTTCTACAGATTCTGTTTTAGGCTGCTCTACTGCAACAGGTGCCGTCTGTTTCGGTTTCCTGCCGCGCTTGCGAGGCTCAGTTTTAGCCTCCTCGGTTTTATTTTCTTCTTCAAGAGGCTTCTTTTCCACCTCTTTCTTAGCCTCTTTCTTAGCCTTTTCCTTAGGTTCAGCCTTTGCGGCAACCTGCTTGTCATTTTTACGTGGACGACCTCTCTTAGGCTTTTCCGGTGCATTCTGTGAGTCTATTACAGCCTCACGGTCAATTATTTCATAGATGAGAGCCTCCTTATCTTTCTTCTTCGCCCCTTTGATGCCGATTTCCGTGGCAATCGCCCTCAGAGCCTCGACATCCATCTCTTTCAACTCGAATATTTTGTACATAATTTATATAATGAGTGATTATTTTATTTCAGATTTGAAATTTGATTCAGCAAATTTATTAATAATTTCTATATAAGCAAGCAAAATGCTATTAAGGAATATGAAATTCTATGAATATTCCTAATTATCCCACTGGCTGCTGCTTTTCTTGAAACGAAGCAGGTCCGCAAGTGCGGCCGCATTGGCTGCAATCCTGAAACTCCATTGCTTGAGACTTCCGGTAGGCACCCAGTTGAATGAAATGTTGAAACAGTGGAGATCGTAGGTCGCACTGAACTGGGTCATAGTCATTTTCAATGCCATAAGGTCAAATCCCGTGCTGACATTTATGGCAAGTTTAGGCGTAATTTTCCAGTTTCCATTCACATTAAGCGTCTGGGTGTGGTTATTATTGACAAGAAGCTGTCCAGAAGCCGCCGTGTAGGTTTTTCTATATGAATAACTGTAACTGAACGAAATGGACCACGGTGCATTCGGATTGGTGTAATAAAGCCATCCTCCAGGAATATATTCTCCGGTCACAGGGTGGTAATAAACCCTCGTATAGCTTCCTGTTTCCTTGCCGTCAGATCCGTCGTTACCATTGATCTTACCATCTCCGGAGATGCTG
>JBJEBO010000294.1:0-2331 GCA_051870155.1 Candidatus Cryptobacteroides sp. | reverse complement strand
ACCCGTATCCTGAGAGCTTATGCGGGAGTCCGACCTTTGGTGGCAGCCGACAACGATCCTTCAGGAAGAAGCATCAGCCGCGGTATCGTCTGCCTTGATCACGAGACAAGAGACGGAATTCCTGGATTCATAACGATTACAGGTGGAAAATTGATGACTTACAGGCTTATGGCCGAATGGGCTACAGATCTCGTATGCAAGAAGCTCGGCAAGGATGCCGTTTGTCGTACGGACAAGGTTTGTCTCCCTGGTTCTGAAGCCGATGAAGAGAAAAAGGAAGCAGCCAAAATCCATCCTGTTGGAGGCCTCGGAAAG
Source organism: Candidatus Cryptobacteroides sp. (assembly GCA_051870155.1). GTDB lineage: Bacteria > Bacteroidota > Bacteroidia > Bacteroidales > UBA932 > Cryptobacteroides. The sequence continues at coordinate 2,016 of JBJEBO010000294.1, read as the reverse complement.
AAAGCCGCTGCCGGAAGACACGGTACTATGAGCTCGAAAATCAATGCGGAGAGCAGATTCGATGCTTCCCTGGTATGCGAATGTGAGGAGGTATCCGTGGGTGAGGTCAATTATGCAATCAGTGAACTTGATACATACAATCTTATAAATCTCAGGCGCCGTACAAGAGTAGGAATGGGAACCTGCCAGGGTGAACTTTGTGCGTGCAGAGCCGCCGGTCTCCTTGGAAAGGCGAATGGTTGTGCAGAAAAGGCCGCAACAGATCTTGCCGCTTTTATCAATGAAAGGTGGAAGGGAATGTATCCGGTAGCCTGGGGAGAGACTCTTTGCGAGTCTCAGTTCACCTCTTGGATTTATGAGGGTGTTTGCGGATTGGACGCATTTTCGACAAATGAAGTTGCCAAATAAGGCAGAATCAATGATTGCATTAATTTTTTGAAAGTATGAAATTCGATATAATCATAATAGGAGGAGGGTTGAGCGGACTTGTAGCCGGAATTGAGCTCCAACGAAAAGGCAAGAAATGCCTCGTGGTTTCGGCAGGACAGAGTGCCCTCCATTTCTTCTCCGGTTCTTTTGAACTTTGCAATTCTTCCGAACCTTATGCAAAGGCGCTTAATAATTTGCCGGAGTCGCATCCATATTCAGCACTTGGTGCGGAAAGGGTGCTTGAACTTGCTGCGAAAGTTCCCGGTTTCTTTGCCGAGGCCGGCATAACCCTTAATGGAGACAATGTTTCCAACCATTACAGAATCACTCCTTTAGGAGTGTTGAAACCGGCTTGGCTCACTTTGGATGGTTATGCAACCGTCCCTTCCGACGGCAAGATGCCGTGGAAGAAGGTCAGCATCGTTAATCTTGAAGGCTATCTCGATTTCCATCCGGACTTCCTTGCCGCATCTCTTGCGAAGAAAGGTGTTGAAAGCAAAATCTGCACGGTATCCCTTCCTGAACTTGACCGTCTCAGGGCAAATCCTACCGAGATGCGTTCAACCAATATAGCACGCGCTCTTGTTGGTGAAGCTCTCGGTGTTCTTGCCAACAAGCTTTCGTCCTGCGCAGCGGGAACAGACGCTGTACTTATGCCAGCCGTCCTTGGCCTTGAAGGCCCTCAAGCCGCAGCTTCCCTGAAGGCCCGCACGGATATTCCTGTGGAGTTTGTTGCCACATTGCCGCCTTCTGTTCCTGGTATCAGAACCCAATTGATGCTCAGGTCTTATTTCCAGAAACTTGGTGGAACATATATGCTCGGTGACACTGTCGTTGGAGGTAAATTCAATGGGGACAGGCTTGTCGGAGTCAAGACAGTGAATCATTCTGAAACCCTATTCGAGGCTGACAATTTCGTGCTCGCTACGGGCAGCTTCTTCAGCAGGGGAGTGAAAGCTTCCCAGGAAGAGGTCTTTGATCCGGTCTTTGGAGTGGATATAGATTTCGCTCCGGAGCGTCCGGAATGGTATAAGGCCAATATGTTTGAAAGACAGCCTTATATGGAATTTGGAATCAGGACAGGAAAGGATTTCCGTGTGTCGAAGGGGGGAAAGACCGTATCGAACCTTTATGCCGCAGGTTCTGCTTTGTCCGGATTCAACGGTATCAAGGATGGCTGCGGTGCCGGAGTATCCATACTCACTGCCCTGAATGTGGCTGACGTTATTTGCAGGTAAGGGGACAGATAAAAGACTCAAGCGATGAATAAAGACATAAATACAAGCGAAAACAATTTTGAGCAGTGCATCAAATGTACAATCTGTACTGTTTACTGTCCTGTGATGGCAGTAAATCCTGATTATCCAGGTCCTAAACAGGCTGGACCTGATGGTGAAAGGTACAGGCTGAAGGATCCCGGATTCTTCGACGAGGCACTTAAATATTGTATGAACTGCAAAAGGTGCGAGGTTGCCTGCCCATCCAATGTGAAAATCGGCGACATAATACAGAAGGCGCGTCTTGACTACAGTGCCAAGAAACCGGGACTGAGGGAATTTGCCCTTGCAAACACCGACCTTATGGGAG
>JBJEBO010000293.1:0-2331 GCA_051870155.1 Candidatus Cryptobacteroides sp. | reverse complement strand
CAACACGATACCATTGGAATAAGGAACATATTTTCCGTCGATTTCGATTTCCTGGATCTGTATGAGTGTGAATTCTTCAGGATAGCCGGTCGGCTTGTCCGAGGTCTTGTAAAGACAAATGTCCGCTTCACCATCTCCTGTGAGGTCATATTCACCGGGACCAGGGAAATACATTCCCGTCAGAGGCTGCTCATAGCAATGTCCCTCCTTCCACCTGATGATGTCTTCCCACCTCTTGCTTGCCTCAAGCACGAGCTCGATTGTCCTTTCCCTGCGGATCTCAAGGATCTGCGCCATATTTGAAGGAGCTACGCTTGCAAGATGGGTATAACCATAAGTTTCAGAAATAAGGAAAGGATCGACTGTAAGGGTGCCGACATTCATATCAGGCATTCCGGCACGTTTCCTGAGCTGGTTGATTGACTTGTCAGCATCAGCCTGGGTGAACTCATTGAGTTCAGCCTTTGCCTCTGCATAAATCAGATAGGCCTCTCCGAGACGATATACAGGGATGTCATTGAAAGACATATTTGCCCTTTCCGCAATCTCATATTCAGGAGACATTACGAATTTGTCAAACTGATAGCCTGTCGCAGTGAGGGAGATTTCAGGTCCTTTGACTGTCTTCTTGGAATTGGTCCTGACGTGGCTTGGAAGCCTTGTAATCATTCCGAGACGTGGATCGCGATTCTTCATCTGGTCCACGAAAAGCATAGTCTCCCAACCTTCCTTGTCAGTGAAGCGGCTACCGTCCTTCATTAGGAAGCTGTCAATGAACTTCTTGGAAAAGCCCGGACATCCTGGAGATTCCATCAAAGAATAGCCGGTGGCATTGTGGACGCAAGAAATCGACTGCTCCATCTTTATGGCAAGGATATACTCCCTCGGATCGGCATCCGGTTCCCTGAAGAGTTCGCCATAGTCCGGAGCAAGCGAATAAGGACCATTTTCAAACACTTCCGCAGCAGCTGCGGCGGCGAGTCTGAGATATTCCTCCGCCGTCCTTCCGCCCTCGATGGAAAGCTGATGATATTTTCTGAAAGTTCCCTCGAAGAGGCAGAACTGTGCTTTGAGCATAAGAGCAGCCCACCTGTTCACACGGTAGGTGCTGACCTCTGAAGGCAGTCCTTCGATGGCCTCATCAATATCCTCAATCATATGAGCCATTATAACTTCCCTTGAATCACGAGGTTTGTAAAGATCTTCGTCAGTCGAGCCGAGCTCCCTGTCATACCAAGGAACGTCTCCGAATCTCTTCACCTTCTCATAATAGAAACAGGCGCGGAAAAATTTCGCCAAGGCTGTATATTCCTTCACGACATCGGGATCATCACACTTGTCCATATTCCCGAGCATAGTGTTGATTTTCCTGAGCTGAGTCCAAGACCATCCGCCTGTTCCGGCTGCGGTAGGCACCACTCTGGCCACGCTTCCGAGCAATTCGTCTGAAAGGGTACCCTTAAGGAAGATCACATCGGACTGCTCGTCATAAGGAGTCTTATCGAAAAGATTGTCATAGAATGAGTTGGAGAACAACTTGAAATCCTGTTCATTACGAAAATAGTTCTCTGGAGCCAGTTTGTCCTTCGGCGTCCTGTCGAGGAAGTCGCAAGAAGTGAGGGCAATGGCCATAGTCAAAAGAGGTAATATATATTTTTTCATTTCTGTTCCTCCTCCGTTAGAATGTGATGTCGATACCGAACATTATGGTCTTCTGCCAAGGATATGCAACCGCGTCCTTACTATCGGAGTTGGTGTACATTCCGGTTGAAGTCGTGCTGGTCACACGCCTGTAGGCTGATTCCGGGTCAAGATACTTGGTGTTTTTCTTGAGCGGAGACCAGTATTCGAGATTTTCTCCTGAAAAATAGAAACGTATCTTGTCGATGTAGATAGCGCGGGTCCACTTCTGAGGAAGGGTGTAGCCGACTGTCAAGTTCTTGAGCCTGAGATATCTCACGTTCTGAAGATAACGGCTGTTGACAGGAGCAAGTTCACCACCGGTTGAAGAATAAACTCGAGGTCTTGGGAAATAAGCTTCGGTGTTTTCCTCAGACCAGCAGGACTTGATAAAATCTGTCGGCATAAAGGCACAGCAATATGCATAAGAATATGATCCCCAGAATGCTATGTTCATTCCAGGAGGATAGAAATAGTGGTTGCCCACTCCCTGGAAGAAGATGCTGAAGTCAATTCCGAGCCAGTCGAAACCAAGGTTGATTCCATATTGGAGGCTCGGGAGGGAATTTCCGAGAATCTTGCGGTCACCAGGGCTGTCCGCTGTGTTGTCACCAAGGGAAATCACATTGATTCCGTTAGGTCCTTCCTGTT
>JBJEBO010000292.1:0-2336 GCA_051870155.1 Candidatus Cryptobacteroides sp. | reverse complement strand
ATGATGACTGTCACGTCTCCTCCGGAAACGCACCTGTATGCCGGAATCTTCAGATGGCTTGCTTTTCTGCCATCCAGGGTATAAGAAATGACTGATGGGCCCTTGTATTCCTTCCCTTCTTTTCTTTCCGTCTTGGAAAGATCTACAGTCTCATCTCTTGCATCTTCTTCAATTGCGGATTTCTGACCGTTCTTCAATTCCCTTTCAAGCCTTTTGGCTTCGTCATAAAGAGCTTTTGCATCGGTTCCCCTGTCATCCTTCAGGTTGGCACGGGAACTTGCGTCCACGGCGATATTTCTGATATTTTTCGATGACTGCGACGATGCAGCCTTTATCATATCATCCAACTGCTTGCTGATATCTGCCTTGAATTCTTCCTCCTTCTGTCTTTGCTCAAGCTCTTCCTGTTTTGTGAAATCCAGAACGAATGAATTCTCCGGCTTCATATATGTTCCGATTCGCGCTCCCAACAACACAATAATCACCGTGAGATGAAAAATCACGGTGATATATAATCCTGCCCTGTCTTCGCCTGCAAGGCGTTTCCACCAGAGTTTCAGTTTATTTGGAGATGAACTCACTTTCCTTCTTCTCTTTCTCTGTTGAACAAAGATTTTTCGATTGTGGCAATCAGCACATCTATAGCCACCTTGTTATGCCCTCCCTGAGGTATGATAATGTCCGCATAGCGTTTGCTCGGATGGATGAATTGCAGGAACATCGGTTTGACAGTCTTGCTGTATCGTTCAATTACCCAGTCCACAGTCTTTCCTCTTTCGAGGATGTCCCTCGCCATCACCCTCATCAGCCTGTCATCGTCATCTGCATCAACGAAGATTTTAAGGTCCAGTTGCTTTCTCAATTCCTCACAGGTGAAAATGAGGATTCCTTCCACGATAATGACTTCTGCAGGATGGACGGTAATCGTCTCCGTCTTGGAGCGCGAGCAGGTGATGTATGAATAAACAGGCTGCTCTATAGTACGTCCTTCCTTGAGGTCTTGCAATTGAGAATTAAGAAGTTCAAAGTCTATTGAGTCTGGATGGTCGAAATTCAGGTACCTCTTCTCTTCCTCGCTGAGGTGGCTTGAGTCTTTGTAGTATGAGTCCTGTGGGATGACTACAACCCTGTCTTTCAACTGTTCCGTAATAGCTTTAACGACTGTCGTCTTTCCTGAACCGGATCCTCCGGCGATACCGATAATTAGCATAACTTGCGGGAGGTTATCTGTTAATATTCAGCATTTTTCGGAGTCCTTGGGAACGGGATGACATCACGGATGTTGCTCATACCGGTAACAAACAGCAGCAACCTTTCAAATCCGAGACCGAAGCCACTGTGTGGAGCCGAACCAAATCTCCTTGTATCGAGATACCATTCAAGCGACTCCCTTCCCATTCCAAGCTCGTTAATTCTGGTCTCGATCTTCTCAAGGGATGACTCCCTCTCGGAACCACCGATGATTTCTCCAATCTTAGGGAAGAGTACATCCATACCCCTTACGGTTTTTCCGTCATCGTTCTGCTTCATATAGAATGCCTTGATATCCTTAGGATAATCTGTCATTATCACCGGCTTGCCGAAATGTTTCTCCACGAGATATCTTTCGTGCTCGCTCTGGAGATCTACCCCCCAAGATACTGGATATTCGAATTTTTCTCCGGATGCTTCAAGAATCTTAATTCCTTCAGTATAAGTGAGTCTCACAAATTCGGTGTTGATTACGCTCTCAAGCCTTGAAATCAACTCCTTGTCGAACATATCATTCAGGAACTGGAGATCGTCCTTGCAATTATCAAGGGCATATCTTACGAGCGACTTGATAAAGTCCTCTGCAAGTTCCATATTGTCGTTGATGTCATAGAAAGCCATTTCAGGCTCTACCATCCAAAATTCTGCAAGGTGACGAGGTGTGTTGGAATTCTCTGCACGGAATGTAGGGCCGAAGGTGTAAATCTCTCCAAGGGCCATTGCTCCCAATTCTCCCTCAAGCTGACCGCTTACCGTTAGGCTTGTCTGTTTTCCGAAGAAATCCTGGCTGTAATCGATTGCTCCATCCTGTGTCTTAGGCAAGTTCCCGAGGTCGAGTGTCGTAACCTGGAACATCTCTCCTGCACCCTCGCAGTCAGAGGCTGTGATAAGTGGTGTGTGGAGATAAACGAACCCTTTGCTGTTGAAATAACTATGTATGGCATAAGCCATTGCGTGACGGATTCTTAATACCGCTCCAAATGTGTTGGTCCTCGGTCTGAGGTGAGCTATGCTCCTGAGGTATTCCATTGAATGCCCTTTTTTCTGAAGAGGATATGTCTCAGGATCTGCCTCACCGTAAACCT
>JBJEBO010000291.1:0-10815 GCA_051870155.1 Candidatus Cryptobacteroides sp. | reverse complement strand
CATTGCCATCCATAATAATGGATACGTGCTGAGGGATTTTCTTGTTTTCCATCTGTGGTCAGTTATCAGTTGAATTCCTTATGTCCTCACCCCAAAAAAGTTTCTCCGTGAGGGCATCTATGAAATTCCTGTCATTAAGCCGGACTCGTTTCAGCGAAAATTGTGCCATTGAAACTTTCAATCGCATTTCAGCGCTGATTTCCAGAGTCCTGTTATCTGCAGTAAGCATTACCCTGCCGTCGCGGGATCTGAATCCAAGTGTAATTTCGGATGTGTCAGGCACGATAAGTGGGCGCACATTCATATTGTGCGGAGCAATCGGCGCAATAATGAGCACCCTTGCATCCGGAAGGACAATCGGCCCGCCGACGCTGAGGGAATATGCCGTGGATCCCGAACTCGTGGCAACAAGCAGGCCATCAGCCCAATAGGTCGGTAGAGCCACTCCATCGATGCATACGTCAACTCCGAGCATAGCGGCACCTATACGATGCACCGCCACCTCATTAAGAGCAAAAAGGCTTTCCTCAACTTCTCCAGAGAAACAAACACGGAGCAAAGTTCTGTCCTCAATCACATAATTTCCGGACATCAAAACATCGGGAACAGTCTCAGGTCTGCCCTCTGACAGGAAACCCATTCTTCCGAAATTCACGCCAAGCACCGGGATGCCCCTGTCGCCGACAGATGCAGCCGCAGAAAGGAAAGTTCCATCTCCTCCGACGCTCAACAACAAATCGGTACCATCCTGTATATCTTTGCTTGAACGAATCCGATACAATTCAGCTCCTTTAAGTTCAAGACCTTTCATCATACGGATGCAGGATGGGTCTCCAAAGAGACGCTCTTTCTTGAGATAAACGGCAATTTTCATTTGTATAATTGAAAATTCAAAATTAGTACATTATTTATAAATATTAAAACAATATTATCTATTTTTGTCGGTTGAATGAAATATAAACGAAAAATAGGAACTTCGGATTATGACAAGATTAAGCGTCAACATCAACAAAATAGCCACTTTGAGAAATGCAAGGGGCGGTTCGATGCCGGATGTCACGAAAGCGGCAATCGACTGCGAGGACTTCGGAGCTGAGGGAATAACCGTGCATCCAAGACCGGACGAAAGACACATAAGATATTCTGACGTAAGGGAAATCAGACCCCTCATAAGAACGGAATTCAACATAGAGGGTAACCCAATCCCCTCTTTCATAGACCTTGTCCTGGAGGTGCATCCCGCCCAGGTGACTCTTGTACCGGACGGTCCTGATGCCATTACCTCAAATGCAGGATGGGACACCGTAAGGAATCGTGATTTCCTGACTGAAACCTGCGCACTTTTCAAGAAAAATGGAATAAGGACTTCCATTTTCATAGATCCCGAGCCTGAGATGGCACGTGCGGCGGCATTGTGCGGATGTGACAGAGTGGAACTCTACACTGAGAGATATGCGAGGGAATACAAGGACAATCCCGAAAATGCCATCGGGAGATATGTCAGAACAGCAGAAGCCGCAAGAGAAGCGGGGCTTGACGTGAATGCCGGCCACGATCTGAGTTTGGAGAATTTGGCATACTTCATCAAGCAAATTCCTTGGACGGCAGAAGTTTCGATAGGACACGCCCTGATCTGCGACGCCCTCTACTTGGGATTGGAAAATACAATACAGGCATATCTTTCTGAGATAAAGAAAGGAGCAGAAACAGTTTTATGAGGAATTTTTGACAAAAATTCGACTGTGTCTCAATAAAATTAATTAATTTTGCAATTTATGCGGCTCTTCCCCATAAAGGCAGGGCTTCACTTGCTTGAAATAAACATATAAAAATAAACAATAATGAACAAAGCATCTATCATTCTCAGCAGCATCGCGCTGGTAGTGGCTCTCGTAGCGGGAGTTCTCTGTCTCACATCAAACAAATGCAAATCTGATTCATCTGCCGCAACATCATCAGAAAATGTGGAAGCAGTGTCTGGTTCAATCGTTTATATTGACCTCGACAGAATCCTTCAGGAATACGATATGGCTAATGACCTCAGGTCTGTAGTTGAGACTAAAGTGCAGAACATCCAGGCTGAAGTAACAAGAAGGGGCAAAAAGCTCGAAAGCGACGTAAAGGCTTTCCAGGAGAAAATTGACAAAGGTCTGATGACCCGCTCAGTTGCAGAGGTGCAGAGCCAGAAACTCCAGCAGCAGGAAGCCGAGTTCAACAACTACGCAGCAACAAAGCAGAATGAAATCAATGAGGAGCAGGTTGTTATGATGAACCAGCTTGCTGACGCAATCAAGACTTTCCTCGACAAATACAATGAGGAGAAACAGTATGCTATGATTCTCACCAACCAGGGTGGAGCACCGGTTCTCACTGCTGATGAGTCTTTGAACATCACTGACGACGTTCTCGCCGGACTCAATGAGGAATATATCAAGAACAAGAACAAAAAAGAGTAATTAATTGAGAATAGCGCTACTGTCCTGCTTCTATCCCTATAGGGGAGGAATTTCCCAGTTTAACGCAAACCTGTTTCAGGAACTGGGCAGGAAACATATTGTCAAGGCATTCAATTTCACAAGACAATATCCGGAATTCCTGTTTCCGGGCAAGACACAATACGTTACTCCGGATGATGAGGCCGTGCCGACAGACAGCGAACGTCTGCTCGACACGGTCAATCCTTATTCATACTTGCGTACACTCAAAGCCATTAGGGAATGGAATCCGGATCTGCTGGTAGTCAGATATTGGATGTCGTTCTTCGCCCCTTCCCTTGGCTTCATCACTCGCAGGATGCGCAAGCATTGCAAAGTCATTTCGATTCTCGACAATGTTGTTCCGCACGAACAGAGATTTTTCGACACTCCGTTGACGAAATATTTCCTTGGAGGCAGTGATGGCTGCATTACCTTGTGCAATGCCGTAGCAGATGACTTGTTAAGGCTCAAGCCTGATGCGAAATACAAGGTTATCTATCATCCCCTCTACTCCCATTTCGGGGCAAAAAGGGACAGGGAGGAAGCAGAAAACGCCCTCGGTCTGAAGCACGGGAAACGCAATATACTGTTTTTCGGACTGATACGAGAGTATAAAGGTCTGGATATCCTGCTTGAGGCATTTGCAGGTCTGGACGATAACTACCAACTTATTATCGCCGGTGAACCTTACGGCAGTTTCGACAAATATGCCGGAATAATCGAAAGGACCGGAACCGGAGACAGGATTTCCAGCCATCTCCATTATATCAAGGACTCGGAAGTGTCACTTTATTTTTCCGCAGCTGACCTCGCTGTGCTCCCATACAGGAGTGCGACCCAGAGCGGAATCAGTTCCGTAGCATACCATTTTGAAGTACCGATGATAGTTACTGCCGTCGGAGGCTTGAAAGAAACAATCGGGGATACGGGCACTGGAATTGTAACGGAAGAAGGCACTCCTGAAGCAGTGAAAAAATCCATAGAAAAATATTTTGCAGACCCGTCCATACGGACAGGCTGTATCGAAGCAATGCGCAGAGAAAAGAAAAGGCTGTCCTGGGAAGAGTTTGCGAGACAGCTGACTGCGTTTGCAGATGAATTGCAGAAGAATATATGACGAAAAGAATCCCATTGATAATGTCCTGCATTGCCATTTTGTTGGCGGCAATGCCATATATAGCTGACGCACAGGACTATATAGCTCCCCCTGTGGAAATTTCAGCAGAGAAGGTAAAAAGAGACGGTAAGTTGTTCTATGCCCATAGAGTGCTAGAACGTCAGACCCTTTATTCCATCAGCAAGGCTTATGGGGTAACCATTGCTGAAATCTATGAGGCAAATCCATCGCTTTCATCTGCATCTCTCCAGAAAGACAGCATACTTCTTATTCCATACAGGGAAATATCAGAATCAGCGGGGCAACCTGCTGTTACAGAACCTGTCAAAGAAGTTGCGGAAGAACAGGATAAGAAAATGACGAAGGCTGAAGAAAAGGCCCTCAAGGCGAAAGAAAAAGAGGAGAAAAAGAAGGAAGCCGCAAAATACACCACCCACACCGTGAAATGGTATGAGGATTTGGATGTGATTTCAGAAAAATATGATGTGCCCGTCGATGTAATAATGAAAATCAACAATCTCACGGGAAGAAAATTAACAAAGAAGCAGAAACTACTGATTCCTAAGGATTTGCAAGCCTGGTACGAAGAGAATACAGAAAATATTTCGCAGATGGGAAGCGAAGATGGGACAGAAGCGGATAAAATAGAGGAAGAAGCCGTGTCACAGGAGTCCAAGGAAGATGTTTCTCAGGAAGTTCCGGAATATGGCTATGTGACAAAAAACAAAGTGAATGCAGTGATGCTGCTTCCCGCGAACGCAGAGGGCATCAAGAGGAATGAGAGCAGTCTTGATTTCTACAGTGGGGCACTCCTTGCTGCCAGAGATCTTGGGAACATTGGATATGACATCGAATTGAAAGTCTATGATATGCCCGGGAAGAGTCTCCCAGTAACAGTGGAAAGACTGGGAGAGGCTGATATTGTGATAGGACCATTCAAGGCCGATGCTCTTTCCACAGTTCTCGGACAGATTGACGAGACTACATTTGTGGTGTCTCCATTAGATCAGAAAGCTGATTCACTCGCCTGGAAATACAGCAATTTCATACAAGCTCCCTCATCAGTGTCATCACAATACGAGGATCTCGCCAGATGGATGGCAAGTCTCAACAAACCAGGAGATTGCACAATCATCATCTATGAAAAAGGAAGCAGGGAAACAGCTTCGGTAAACAATGTGTCAACACTGCTTGAAATGTATGGAGTGCATTGCAAGCTCTTTTCATACAACATCCTTGAAGGCAGAGAGGTACAGAAGGCGCTTGCTGAAAGAATGAGCACGGAACACGACAACAGGGTGCTGATAATGTCAGAAGGTGAGGCATTCGTCAATGATGTGGTAAGAAACCTCAACCTGATGATACACAATAAGTATAGCGTCACTCTGTTTTGCCCTTCCAAAATCCGCGGATTCGAGACCATTGATACCGACAATCTCCACGCAACTAATCTCCATCTGTGTTCTTCATACGACATCGATTATGATAACCCACAAGTGATGAAATTCATTATGGAATACAGGGCACTGTTCAATACGGAACCTGGTCCTTTCGCATTCCAGGGATATGATGTAACTTCATATTTCATTCAACTGTGTGCGAAATATGGAAAAAAATGGCCAGAGATGCTATCTTCCATAAAGTCAGAAAAGCTCCAATCAGGATTTGATTTCATACAAAAGAATGGCAAAGGATGGACAAACAATGCGGTAAGACGCATCGTTTACGGTGAAAATTATTCTGTAGAAAGAACAAAATAATCTGTTATTCGTATTGCGAAACTTGAGAAAAATCAACCGAGAAGAGCCTCGGCATTGGCGATTGCAGCCTCGGTCAGGTGCGAACCGCTAAGCATACGCGCAAGTTCAAGAACTCTCTCATCACGGGAGAGTTTTTTTATTGTAGTAACCGTCCTGCCCGATGGAGTCTGATCTTTGGATACGAGATAATGAGCCTCACCCTTGGCTGCGACCTGAGGAAGATGGGTGATAGCAAACACTTGCATATATGCCCCCATAGAACAAATGAGTGAACCCATTTTGTCAGCCACACTTCCGGACACTCCAGTATCGATTTCATCGAAAATCATAGTAGGCATAGATGTGAATTTCGCCATCATAGCCTTGAGTGACAACATAATACGTGACATTTCCCCACCGGAAGCACATTTAGCTACATCTACAGGAGACTTTCCTGTAGAAGAGAATAGGAAAGATACGGTATCCTTTCCTGTAACAGACTCTGATGCAGGTGAAATCTCGGTTGCAAAGACAGCATTTTGCATTTCAAGACCGTGGAGCATATCCTGTATATCCTTTGCAAATGATACAGAAGCTGTTTCCCTCGCCTCATGAAGACGGTCAGCAACCAAATCATATTCGGTCTTCAAAGCTGAAATTTCTTGATTGAGAGAGTCTCGTTTAGCTACCAGGGAATCCGAATCTAAGAGTTTTGATGCCAAAGAATCCCTGAGGCTTACAAGTTCTTCGATAGAACGGGCCGAATGCTTCTGCATAAGTCCGAATAGAAGGGACATACGGGCTTCAACCTCTTCCAAGCGATGCGGAGATACCTCAACTGAGTCATCCATTCGCCCGATTTCTGAAAGAATATCTTCTATTTCAACCCTTGAGGATGCCACACGTTCCTTCAATGCTACCGCATCCGGGATATATTTAGAAACCTTGTCAAGATTTTTCTCCACCTCACGCAGTGCAGAATCAATGGAAATTACCCCGTCCTCTTCCGGAGCAATCAGATTCTCCGAAGACAGGAGGTTTTCCTTTATTTTCTCTGCATTAGCAAGCTGTTTCTGTTCCGCCTCAAGCTCTTCCATCTCGCCCTCCCTTAAACCGGCTTCCTGAAGGCGCTCAAATACACTCTGATTATATTCTCTTTCGGATTCAACAGCTGCGATTTCAGCCTCCACAGCCTTGAGTTCAGAACGTTTAGACTGAAGTTCATTCCAAACTCCTGCACAAGAAGCAAGTAAAGATGAATTGCCGGCATAATGATCCAATGCCGCCATTTGGAATCTCTTGTCCGAAAGCAGAAGAGTCTGATGCTGGGAATGAATATCAACAATACGGGAAGAAAGGGCTGAAAGGACTTGGACGGAAGTCGGGGAATCATTGACAAAGGCTCTCGCCCTGCCAGTCTTTCCTATGACACGTCTTATGGTCATCCTTCCTTCATCCCACTCAATTTCGTTGTCTTCAAAAAGACTGCGCAGCACCGCATCATCAGGATCCGTCTCGAAATCGGCTTCAATAACACAGGAGTCCCCACCCTCACCGATCACGGACGCATCCGCCTTGGCTCCCAGAATCAGGGACAGGGCTCCAATAATAATGGACTTTCCTGCTCCAGTCTGACCGGTCACAATGACAAGACCCTTTGGAAATTCAACATCCAAAGAGTCTATCAAAACATAATTCTTTATGTGCAGTGCGCACAGCATAGCCTGGGAGAATATTAATTGTCTTCCTCCTTCTTGGCCATTCTGTAGAAAATCTCGCCGTTCTCAAATTCTGATACAGCAACGAGAGCCGGCTTTGGCTGTCTTTCGTAATATTTGGAGATTTCTATCTGCTCCCTGTTCTCGAAGACTTCCTCCATAGTGTCACGGTCATTCTTGAAATCTTCAAGTTTCTTTGTCAATTCCTTTTTCTCTGCGATTGAAATCTGGTTCGCCCTTTTTGAAAGGATGACAACTGTCTCATAAATGTTGCCTGTCGGGGCTGCAAGGTCACACAAGTCACGGGTGATTGTGTTTGTCGGTACTTTTTTCACGATTATATAACTTTATATTCTATCCATTAATATATACTCCCGATTCAAACGGGGGTTTCATTTTTTTGCTGATGAGGCAGCCTTTTTTTCTGACTTTTCAATCTTTTTACGCTCTTTCTTGAAATACTTCTCATTTAGAACGTCATCATCATTATCGACAGCCACAGCCGGACGACCAAGAGCTTTCTGCGCCCTTCTGTAAAGGACATCCAACTCCCTACGGTATTTCGACTCCGGATATTCTCCGATAAAATTCAAATAGTCGTCCACAAATACAAGGTAACGATCTCTTTGTTTCTTGCGCACGCTAAGATTTGCATATTTATAGGAAGACATTGAAATATAATACATTATATTCTCCCTATATATATTTTCCGCATCATCCTTGAGTACATTTTTCAGTGCGACTCTCGATGCCAGATAGTCTTCCATCTGATAATACAGACGTGCGGACTCGTATGCCTTGGTGTCAAGACGGTCACCAAGCTCAGACATCATTTCCGAACAAGTATCGTAATGGGGACTGTTTGGGAACTCCCTCATATACTCTGTAATGGCATTCATCGCCGCATAAGTCGGAGTCTGGTCCAATTCGTATCTTAAAGTGGAACGATAGAGACAATCAAGCCTGAGAAACCTGGCTTCTGAAGTAAAAGGACTTCTCGGATAATTCTCGATGAATTTCTGGAAATTGGCCTCTGCAGTATAGTAGTCCTTCATCTTGTAATTGCTCAATCCCCAGTAATACTGTACAGTATCGTCACGTTCCGTCCCGGAAGTGAGCATTGAAAGGGATTCAAACAGGGCTGAAGACCTGTTGTACTTACCAAGGTTATAATAATTGAACGCCGCCTCGTACTTTGCATCAGAATCATTGCTCGAAAGCAACAACTCATACTGCGACTTGCAGGACGGATAAATAAGGACGACCAGCACGGCCGCAAAAATCAATTTGAGATATTTCATCTTCTTCCTGTTATTTCTGTGCATTCAGGAACTTCACTGCATCCATAGCGGCACGGCATCCTGAGCCGGCTGCTGCAACTGCCTGTCTGTAAAGAGGATCCTGAACATCTCCTGCAGCAAACACCCCTTCCACATTGGTCTTTGAAGTCTTGCCTTCAGTAACGATGTAACCTTCCCCGTCAACCTCGATCCACTCACGGAAAATGTCCGAATTCGGATGATGACCGATGGCAAGGAAAAAGCCGTCGAGTGCTACATCAAAAACCTCGCCATTTTTTCTAAGGAGACGCACTCCTGTCACTCCGCTCTCATCTCCAAGGACCTCCTGGGTGTTGCAGTTCCACAAAATCTCGATATTCGGAGCATTAAGCACCCTTTCCTGCATTGATGCAGTCGCCCTGAGAACATCACGGCGTACAATCATATAAACTTTTTTGCAGATTCCGGCAAGATATGCAGCCTCTTCGCAAGCCGTGTCACCGCCTCCTACAACTGCGACTGTCTTTTTCCTATAAAAGAATCCGTCACAGGTTGCACAGGCAGACACGCCCATACCCCTGAATTTTTCTTCTGAAGGCAGCCCAAGATATTTTGCAGAAGCTCCTGTGGCTATGATAATACTGTCTGCCTCCACTTCGGATGAACCGTCCACTGTGAGACGGAAAGGACGGGCTGAAAGGTCGGCTGCTGTGACGAAACCACTTCTGACATCAGCTCCAAGGCGCACAGCCTGAGCCCTCATTGCGTCCATAAGTCCCTGGCCTGAAATGCCGTTCTCAAAACCCGGATAATTCTCTATGTCCGTTGTGGTAGTCAATTGTCCACCAGGCTGAAGTCCCTCGAACAGAATTGGTACAATACCGGAACGTGAAAGATAAATGGCTGCAGTATATCCTGCAGGACCGCTTCCGATAATGACACATCTTGCTTTTTCCATAACTTTAGTTTCTTGACAACTTGCAAATATAGTCAAAAAAACTGAAAACCACCATTATTTATGGATTCCGGCTCCGCAGATTATAGGTCCCAAAGTTCTCAACGCCCAGGAAAGCAGCCAATCCGGGAGGATGACAATGAACGGTTTGAAAATATGGTTCAGCACCCCTGGCATTGTGCCTTTACGCCGCTTGAATGTAGCTTTGAGCGCACTCGAAACAGCTTTTTCCGGACTTATCATCACCTGGAGATTCCTTGCTAGCTTGCGATATTTCGGAGGAAGCGGTACGAGCGGAGTGTCAACTGCACCGAAATAGGCGTTAGTCACGCTGACTCCTGTCCCCCTGCACTCTACGCGGAGAGAACGTGAAAAACCTTTTACAAAACGCTTCGTATTACCGTACATTCCGATTGCCGGCCAAGGCATCCAGGCAGCAAGGGAAGAAATATTGAGCACATATCCGCAACCCCGCTTCTGCATATCCGGGATGAAATTACGACAAAGCATCATAGGAGTGTACATATGAAGCATCATTATGAGTGACAGGTATTTAGGAGGTGTTTTGACTGTTACCTCACAGAACATTATGCCGGCATTGTTCACCAACACTTCCACATCACAACCTTCCGATTTCACCTTATCGTAAACCAATGTCGCTGCCTCTTGCTGCGACAGGTCCTGGACGATAGGCAAAAACTTGAATCTGTCTTTATATTGTGCAGTCTCGCCTTCCGATGTTGCGATTTGCGCCTTAGTTTCCGCTGCCGTCTCTTCAAGTTTTTCGGAATTAATATCAACGGCTATGACATTGTAACCCATTGAAGCAAGCCTTTTCACATATTGCCTGCCCATTCCAGAGGCACCTCCGGTAACGAGTGCCCAAGCCTCAAATTTCCTGAATTCCATTTATTTGTAGCCTTAAATTTTTCTCAAAAAAGGACGGCAAAGTTACAAAAGATTTAGAATCTTTCAAATTAATTTGGTTCGGTCGGGAATTGTTCTTAAATTTGCGAACTTTTAAACGATTGGAAATGACACAACAGAACATCACTGACAGACAAATTGACGCTTTCAAGTCAATGCTAAAAAAACATTCTCTGAAGGCAACGCCTCAGAGACTTGCAGTCCACGAGGCGATGCTCAAACTCGGTCACGCTTCGGCCGATATGGTGACGGAAGAAATAAAAGCCAACTCAAATACGAAGGTGACTGTGGCATCTGTATATAATATCCTCACAGGATTGGCATTGCTCGGAGTGTATAGCCACAGACTCAGCGCGAACAACAAGATGTATTTTGATGTAAACAATTTCAAGCACATCCACATCTACGACCGCGAGAATCATTGCTACAAAGACTATTTTGATGAGGAGCTGATAAAATTGGTGGAAGAGAAACTTGGGAAGAAGAGATTCAAGGGATTCAAAGTGGAAGACATTGACATCCAGATAATTGGAAGGCCTACAACAAGGAAAAAGTCAGCTGTCACTTTCTGATAATTACGACATTTTGTCATATATCAACGC
>JBJEBO010000290.1:0-10843 GCA_051870155.1 Candidatus Cryptobacteroides sp. | reverse complement strand
TCTTACGAAAATCTCGGCATCATTCCGGAGGCTTTCCGCCGTCTTGGAGTCCAGCTTGAACAGAGGGGTGACGACATCTTCGTGCCGGAACAGGAGAGCTATGTGATAGAATCTTTCCTTGATGGTTCCATTATGTCCATAGCTGATGCCCCTTGGCCGGGTCTTACCCCTGACCTTCTGAGCGTTATGCTTGTGGTGGCCACACAATGTCGTGGAAGCGTGCTCATTCATCAGAAGATGTTTGAGAGCAGACTCTTTTTCGTGGACAAACTCATAGATATGGGAGCCCAAATCATCCTTTGCGACCCTCACCGTGCTGTTGTCATCGGTCACGACCATAATTATCGCCTGCGTGCCGGCAAGATGGCCTCTCCGGACATTCGCGCCGGAATAGCCCTCCTGATTGCCGCAATGAGCGCAAAGGGAACCAGTGTGATCAGCAATATCGACCAGATAGACCGTGGATATGAGGATATTGACCTCCGCCTGAATGCCCTCGGAGCGAGAATTACAAGACTTTCATCCGATTCCCAGGCAGGAATCTGACATCTTAAAGTTTATTCGCAAGGACCGAATACATTTCTGACGGCTTCGAGATATTCGAAGCCGTTTTTGCGGTCCGGAAGCAGGTAACTGCCTTCCACCCATTCATTCCAGGCGTTTATGAATATGAATTTGGGCTGGTCCTGACGGTCTGCATAAGCCTTGGCTTCTTCAAGGAAAGACTGGAACGCCCTTGGCGTGTTGTTCCAGCAAGTAACATCATCCTTGCCCTTGGCCGGAAATCTCGGCGTGTCGTCCCAACCAATTGAAACAGTCGGATATACCGGAATGTCCAATGCTTTCGCCCAATCCTCCCTGTATTTGATTGCCTTCGCTCCGTGGGTTAGATAATCGGGATTGAATCCTCCCATATTGTACCATGCCCATCCGTCCGGTCCCAAAAGACATTTTTCCTTCAATTCGGCAAGCCTTTCGTCTGTGTATCTGTAGCCGCCTCCGCACATCATCAGATAGTATAGTCCAGGGAATCCGGCCTTTCTGACCTCTGACCTCATATATTCCATTGCCTCCTTTGCTTTTTCTGCAGAGCCGAAACTCCTTATGAAATTGCCTACATCGAACAATGCAAACACTGGACGGCCGTCGATTTTGGTATAATTCGGACGGGTGAAATATTGGCTTATTATTCTTTCCACAATCACTGGAAAATCCTCCGGATCGATGGCTCCGTCCCAAAGGATGGACTCATCGTCTCCCCATTTGTGATAATTCCAATAATTGTGTTTGACATTGTGATTTGCCCACATTATGAAAAATTCCATCTTTTCATTTGACGGAGCCTTCAGAAAGCCGTCATTCATGGCACTTTCGAGATATGGATAGTGGTCGAACCAGTACCAGTCATAGACAAAAGTATTCACACCGTGTGCAAGAGCTGTCTGAATCCATTTTTCCACCACTTCTGGATCATTGTCCATCTCATAGCCCCACAAAGGTTGTTTTGGCTGGTAGTGACCTTCGAAACGTGGGTCGCCCTTGCAAATCACCTCCCATTCTCCTATCCCTTGTTCCCAATTCATCCTTCCGAGAGAATCGTCGTGGCAGGATGGCCATACGAATGCACAGACATTATATTCTCTTTCCTGTTTCTTGCTGCAGGAACACAGAATAACGGCAAGAATGAGGGCCGTCGCATAAATATTTTTCATAGTTTCTATCTTAGGGTGAAATGTGCGCTTGGTCTTGTTGAATCTCCTGCGTAGAAATCTACGCTGACTCCTTCATCCGAAACATTCAATCTGTATGAACCTGCCGCAATTGAACGGGAATATGCCTTGACTCCAGGGCGATATTCATCGAATATAGCGCTACCACTCAATTCTCCGTAACCTTCTGTTCCTTCGGAACTTACCTCATATACTCCAGTCTGGTCATTGCGCCATACGCTGTTCATTGTCATTTGGGTGATGCGTCCTCCGTCTCCGTGCCAGTCAAGCAGCTCAGTGGTGTGGGTGTGACCGCAAAGCACTATTACATTGCGTTTTGCAAAGAGACCTCTCATCTTTTCCCTTGCCTGCGGGTCCTTGTCCTTGCCGTGATAGTACCAGTTGCTGTATTTACTCCCGTCATAAGGGAAAACTGGGGCGTGACAGATTATGAAAGTGTATCTGCATCCCTCTGTTTCCTTGAGAAGCCTTTCCACAGTGGCATCGTCCGGTTTGTTAAAATCCACCACTATATAGGCATCCTCACCGATACGGAACGAGAAGTCGGTTCCTTCCACCTTGCATCCCAACTCCTTGCTCAACCTTTCCGGCATATATTTCAGATAGCCCTCCCTTGCTTCGGCATCGCTTTTTCCGCGGACATCGTGGTTGCCTACTACTGTAACGAGTGGAACCGGTCCGAATTCGTTTTTCAGATAAGTGAAGGCATCGTCAAGCATCTTGCAATGCATATCCACTCCTGCGGTGTCGCCTTGGATGATATCACCCGTCTGGACGACCAGACGGGTTTTTTCATCAACCAGACAAGCTGCTCTTTTGACAAGTCTTGGGCATCTGTCTGACCACATCTCAGCATTGCGGACAAATTCTTTCCTGTGGTTTGCATCTCTTGTCGGATTCGGGTCCGAATATCCTGTATGATAGACTGTATCCGGGGCGGTGTCATAATGGGTGTCCCCTATGATGACTACAGAATAATTTCCGTTCTTCTTATTTTTCTTGGGTCCTAATGACTCTGCCGCCTGTGCAACCTGGGCTATTTTACCAAACCCGAATCCTGCCATTCCTGCAGCCGAAAGTCTCAAAAAGTCTCTTCTGTCCATAAATGTTATTAAATCTCCTTTTTCCAAAGTCCGTGGAGGTTGCAGTATTCATAGACTGCAATCGGTTTGTCATTTTTTACACAAAACTCTGCTTCAGGTTTGTCTTTCAGATTTATGCGTTGGATTCCGTTCTCGGTCTCAACGCTGATGAAACAGATGTGATGCTCCGGGAGCATAGGATGCGGGACACTGCCCACTTTGACTTTCAGCCTTCCCTCAGGTGTGAGGGTAATCTCAGGAAGATGCTTTTCTGCTCCCTCTTCGGCTGTCTTGGCTGTCAGTTCTTCCATTTTCTCTCCGCAACATACGAGAGGGACGCCGGAATCTACCGATTTCTCGACGACATTGCCGCAATGGCGGCATCTAAAGAATCTTGTTGCCATAATATATTGAAATTAGATTGGTTGGTTATTAGATCAAGTCCAAATGACGTGCCAGTTTATTGTATTTTCCTCAGTTGCCAGGAATTGTATAGATTGTGCCAGATGCTGTAAAAGCCTCCGACTATGGACGTCTCCGGGGTCATAAAGGTGTAGCCCATCCATATTGCGAAGACAGTGTTTTTCTGACCAAGAGCCTGTCCTGCAGTTACACGTTTGTCGTGATGCCCGGGTCTGTGACCATATTTGCTGCCCACATAATGCCCGAGGGCGAACTGAAGGGAGCAACAAACAAGGGATACGAGTGCGATGAGAAGCATAAGCACGATACCTAATGTGCTGTGCATTATTGCTTTGACTGTAACAGTTATGGCAAGTGCGAGGGAGACTGCCCAGATGTTGAATGCGAGGTCCGGCTTGCCGAGGATGGCCTTGTGGAAAGATGGAAGGAGATATCGCACCAGCCAGGCGCAAAGGCAGGGCATTATCAGCAGAGGGAACACTTTTGCGAGAATTTTGCAGAAAGCGTCCCAGAAAGCAAGTCCGCCGGCCGGTTGGATGAGGGGCACGATTGTCGGGACGAGGATTGCCGTGAGTATATTAATGAGGATTGTATAGGTGGTGATTCCGGGGATGTCTCCGCCAAGTTTCTTTGTCACGACCGCAGCTGCAGTGGCAGTAGGGCAGATTAGACAGAGCATCGCACTTTCTATGAGGACCACCCAGGCGGCGTCACATGTTGGAAGCAACTTGCCCAAAAGAACGATTATAAGTCCGAGGATTGTAAAACTTCCTCCCTGGATGAGCAGGAGCCACCAATGCCACCTGTGTGGACGTAACTCACGAGGTTCTATCCTGCAGAATGTTAGGAATAGCATCGCAAAAATCATTAAAGGCTGGATGATTGCGAGGATTTTCTCCAATACCGGACCTGCACAATGAATC
The DNA here is from genome assembly GCA_051870155.1 of Candidatus Cryptobacteroides sp. GTDB lineage: Bacteria > Bacteroidota > Bacteroidia > Bacteroidales > UBA932 > Cryptobacteroides. The sequence continues at coordinate 6,685 of JBJEBO010000290.1, read as the reverse complement.
GGCTGGGGCAGCCAATGCCATATCAGGTATATCGCCGCCCCAGTCAGCATCGAAATAGGGAGCATAAGAGATTTTATATGCTCTTTGAGTGTTTTCATATCTGCCATATTCCTAAAGGATATTCCAAAAACAGGCGGCAAATATACTCAGAATCTGATTAAAATGTTCGATTATTTTACCTCAAATGCCGCTTTGGCGCGGATATCCTCTGATGAGGAACCGATATATGCGGTGAACCTGCCCTTCTCTAATGTCCAATCTCCTTTCTCAATATCGTAGAATTTCAGCATCTGAGGCTCCACAGTGAATGCAACTTCGGCTGTCTCACCCGGTTCGAGGGCTATTTTTCTGAATCCCTTGAGTTCCATTACAGGTCGTTCCACAGAGGACTCATCATCGCCGACATACAATTGGACGACCTCCTTGCCGGCAGTCTTTCCACTGTTTGTCACTTTCACTTTGATTGTGATTTTTCCGTTTTCAGACATTGAAGTTCCGCTGACAGAAGCCTCTGAGTATGAAAAATCAGTGTAGCTCAGACCGTGCCCGAAAGCGAAAAGGGGACTGATGCCGTTTTTCTGGGCATATCGGTAGCCTACAAATATGCCTTCCTTGTATTCTGCCCGGGTAGAATTTGCATTATATGCCTCAAGGGCGTGAGCACCGTTGTCCTCAAGACGTGCAGGGAAGGTGAAAGGAAGTTTCCCTGACGGATTTACCTTTCCGAAGATAATGTCGGCCAAGGCGTTACCTGCTTCTGAGCCGCAATACCAGGCTTCCACTATTGCGTTCACCTTGTCAACCCAAGGCATAGCCACGGCATTTCCTGAAATAATCACCACTGCAAGATTCGGATTGACACTTGCAAGAGCCTCTATTACAGCATCCTGGTCGTAGGGGAGGGCGAGTTCGAGCCTGTCTGAGTCCTCACAATCCTGGTGTTTTGCTTTGTTCAGACCTCCGATGAAAATCACTGCGTCCGCTGATGCAGCTGCCTCACAGGCATCAGAAATGAGTTTGTCTGCAGAACGGCTTTCTGAAAGGTCCTGACCTGTCACGACCCCGTTGTATGAGCCTGTAACATCTCCTACATATCCTCTCTCATAAACTATTTCAACTCCTTCTCCCACTGCTGCTTTGATGCCCTCAAGAGGAGTTACCTCCCGCTGTACTTTTAGGGATGAGGAGCCTCCTCCTACGGTCATCATCTTGATGGCATTCTCTCCTACAACAAGGATTTTACCTGCTTTTGATGGATTCAAAGGAAGGATATCTCCTTCATTTTTCAAGAGTACAATCCCCTCGTCAGCAATTTGCCTTGCTGCGGCATAGTGTTCCGGACTGCAAAGGGAGCCAAGCGGCTTGTCTGTGCGCATTGCTGTGCGGAAAATCAGTCTGAGGACCCTGCGCACCTTGTCGTTGAGAATTTCTTCCGAAGCCTGTCCGCTACGCAGTCTCTCAAGATAAGGATCTGCGAGATAATATGAGTCATAAGCATTTGATTTCGAGGTTGTAAGCCCATTGGTCCAGCTTCCGTATTCGAGGTCGAGACCGTTTGTGATTGCCTGCTCTGTGTCGTGGCATCCGCCCCAGTCGGAAATCACAGCACCGTCAAATCCCCATTCCTGCTTCAATTTGTCATTAAGCAGATATTCGTTGTGGCAGACGTGCTGACCTTTATAGAGGTTGTATGAACCCATTATTGACCATACTCCTGCTTCCTGAACTGCTGCCTTGAATGCCGGGAGATAAATCTCATTGAGGGTCCTGTCATCCACAACAGCATCATATTCGTGTCTGAGTGACTCCTGGTTGTTGAGGGCATAATGCTTCACGCAGCAGGCCACTCCGTTTTTCTGTACTTCCACTATATATGGCACCACCATTTTTGAAGCGAGGAACGGGTCTTCACCCATATATTCGAAATTTCGTCCGTTCAGAGGAGTGCGGTAGATGTTCACTCCCGGCCCCAAAAGCACGTCTTTCTCTCTATATCGTGCCTCCTCTCCAATTGCCTTGCCATAGACAGCAGACATTTCTTCATTCCAAGTGGCTGCAAGACAGGTGAGTGCAGGAAAGGCTACGCAAGAGTCATTGGTCCATCCCGCCTGGCTCCATTTGTCCCAAAGTACTTCAGGCCTGATGCCGTGGGGACCGTCGGTGCACCAAAGTTCAGGGATTCCGAGACGGGGAACTCCTGCCGAAGAAAATTTCGACTGGGCGTGCAGCACACGCACTTTTTCTTCAAGAGTCATTCTTGACAGGGCATCTTCCACCCTGACTTCAAGCGGCTGACTATCATCTGAATAAATCGGACCGTAATGTTGCTCCTGAGCGTTCCTGCAGGATGCCGCGGCAAGCACGGCTGCGGCCAATACCGCCAATCTGCAAATATGTTTCATAAGATTTATGTGTGTTATCAATTGCGTTTTTTATTCTTTCCAAAGAAGGGATGCTATGCTTTTTCCCGGAACGGTGTATTTTACGGATGCTTTGTCGCCGGCAAATATAATCTGCTGGTTAGCTTCGTTCCTGTTGCAAAGTAGGACGCCGATACTTCCGTCCGGATTGAGGAACATCAAATATTCAAATCCTGGAGGGAATCCGTTGTCATTTGTATCCATTTTCCTCGCCCCGGGTTTGACGACTGAGGATGCGTGTACTACATTGTACCAGTGGGAGTTCTTAGTAATTGTCTTGTAATCTGAAGAATTGATTGTGACACCTCCGAAGCAGGTCTTGCAGGAGCCGTCGTGAGGACTATATGGACCTTTCTTGTCGTCAAGCATCAGATTCCACAGGGTCACGCCTTTGCCTCCTCTGGAAAGTGTTCCTAAGAAAATTGAAGAGAAATCATTTATAAGGCACGCAGGGAATGAATAGTTCCATTCTCCGATGGATGCTTCGGTGAAATATATGTCTTTTTCTGGATTTGCGGCCACAATGTTGTCAAGTTCAGACACATTGCCACCGTAGTTGTGCCAGGCTGAGCCGTCTGCCCATTTGTATGCCTCAGCATCAGCATAGATGTTGAGAGGATAATTTCGCTGGTCGCTCTTGTCGTCATAATTGTAGTTGTGGTCGAAAAGCAAAATCTTCACATCTGACAGACCTGCTCTTTCCATTGCCGGACCAAGCACTTTGATGAAGTCCCTCTGATCCCTCCACGGCATATACATCGACATTGAATTGCCATTATTAAGAGGCTCGTTCTGCATAGTGATTGCGTGGATCTTGAAGCCTTCGGCCTGCATCGTCTGTATCCATTTTATGAAATATTCGGCATAGTCACTATAGCAGGACGGTTTGAGACGCCCGCTCGTCCAATGTGGATAATCTTTTTCAAGGGTAGCAGTGTCGTAACCTGCATAGCCCCACGAACCGCCCCCTTTCATCCATTTCGGACAGGACCACGGAGAGCCTATGATTTTCACGTCCGGATTGATGGCGTAGATTTCCCTCAACACCGGGAAGAGATAATTGAGGTCCTCGCTGTGGACTGCGAAATTCTCGAGACCTTTTGTGTCGCACCAGGTATATTCGTCTTTGAGACAGAAATCTGAAGCTCCAATTGATACCCTGATCAGGCTGGAGCCGGCACCCTTTTCTTTGGAGAAGAGTTCAGTGAGGAAAGCCGTCCTGTCATCTTGGTTCATTCTCAGGAGGTTGTATGCTGTTGCGGTGGTTATGGCAAGACCGAAGCCTTCCACCTGCGGACCTGTGGCATTTTTGTCGTATGTAACCTTATTTTGAGTTCCCGTATCGGAATATGTGAAAGCAAAAGTGGATTTGGCAAACAGGGCAGTGGCATTGTTGCGGGTAAGATAAGCCGTCACTTCGTCGTTTTCTTCAACTGGTGGGATGTCTTCATTGGTTTTGCCATCATCAGGATTGTTGCATCCGAGCATCAGCAAAAAGGAAATGCCGATGGGCAGTAGGTGTTGTAGTTTCATTTTATGCGGTTCGATTTGTTATTGCCCATATTTCGCGTCTGCGAAAGTTGGGAATACAAATTTATTAAAAAGAGATGAAAATCTGAAAGAGGGTAAATCATCAAAGTGGAAGCAAAAATTAATGGAAAGAGTTAAAAATCAGGCTGTCAGTTGTTTTGATGAAAAGAACGGACAAAAGAAAGTGGAGAAGAAGGAGGAGGTAAAAACGAAAAGTGTTATATTTGAACGATTTTTTACTGAATTTTATGGCTTCACAACAGAAAATGAAAACGGTATGGTTCTGCTCATCCTGCGGGAATGAGAGCCCGAAATGGATGGGACGATGTCCTGCTTGCGGGGAATGGAATACGATGGTGGAAGAGACGGTGGCTACAGGAGGAAAAAAAGCGAAGCCGGAAATTACCGTGCCGGGGAGGGGAGGGAAGCCTATGCCCCTTTCAGAAATCGACACCGCGGCGGAGAACAGGCGTTCGCTGAACAATGCTGAGGTTGACCGTATTCTTGGGGGTGGGCTTGTGGAAGGCTCATTGGTGCTGATAGGAGGTGAGCCGGGAATCGGAAAATCTACTCTGTCTCTTCAGATTCCGCTTCATTGTCCGACACTCAAAACTTTGTATGTTACTGGAGAGGAAAGCGCCAAGCAGGTCAAACTCCGTGCTGCAAGAATCGGGGGAGATGATTCTAATTGTCTGATTTATAGCGAGACTCTTATCGAAAATATCATTAACGAGGCTTCATCCATCCTTCCGGACCTGATGATTGTAGATTCAGTGCAGACGATGTATTCCCAATATGTGGAGTCGTCCCCAGGCTCTGTGTCACAAATCAAGGAGACGGCATCAAGGCTTCTACGTTTCGCCAAGGAAACCGGAGTACCTGTGATTCTGATAGGCCATATCACCAAAGAGGGAAGCATCGCCGGTCCGAAGATTCTGGAACATATCGTTGATGTTGTCCTACAGTTCGAAGGAGACAATAGGGGTGCATACAGGCTTCTGAGAAGTATAAAGAACCGCTTTGGCTCTACATCTGAGCTTGCCGTGTTTGAAATGACCGGGACCGGGTTGCGCCAGGTTACCAATCCGTCTGAAATGCTGATTCCTATGCACGGGGAAGGGCTCAGCGGTGTCGCGGTAAGCGCAACCATAGATGGCACGAGACCGTTCCTGATTGAGGTGCAGTCTCTTGTGAGTTCTGCGGCCTACGGTACTCCGCAAAGGTCTGCGACAGGCTTTGATGTGAGAAGACTCAATATGCTTCTTGCCGTTCTTGAGAAAAGAGCCGGGTTCAAATTGAGTGTGAAAGACGTATTCCTGAATATGGCCGGAGGTCTCAGGGTGACGGATCCTGCTTGCGATCTTGCCATCATCTGCGCCGTGCTCTCTTCCAATTTCGATTTTGCTATCCCGTCGGATGTATGCTTCGCAGCGGAAGTCGGATTGAGCGGCGAAATCCGCCCTGTGGCCCAGACTGAAAGAAGAATTGCCGAAGCTTGCAGGCTCGGTTTCAAGCAAATATATGTTTCTTCGTTCGGAAGCGGAGCAGAGACGGCTCCGGAGGGGATAGAAGTGGTGAAGGTCGCGGATGTACCACAACTGTGCCGGACCCTTTTCAAAGGATAACTATACCTTCGAGTTCAATGTCTTCATTTTCCTGTGGACGCTTTTCTTCTATGATTTCGAAAAGCATCTCCATAGACTTGTGGCATATTTCTTCAATCGGCTGCTGGATATGAGGTATTTGCGGACGGAAAAGATCATATACGTCGGAATTGTCGAAGCCTACGAGCATTATGTCTTCCTGGACATTGATACCCATACCGTAGAGTGCTTTGATTGTGGCAATTGTGAGGGAGTTCGTCGCGAAAACCAGTCCTTCGACTTTTCTCTCAAGGATGTCTGGAAGTATGCTTTCTACATATTCGCCAATTTTTTCGAAAGGAGCCCTATGGATAGCATTCTCGCTTACCTCCAGACCTGCTTTTCCCATTGTCCTTAAGAAACCTTCTTCCCTTTCCGATATGCTGGACACGCGCATAGTGTAGGAAATCATCTCAATTTTCCTTATGCCTTTAGATATCAGAAGGTCCACGGCGTGGGACATTGCTTTTATGTTGTTCAGTACGATTTTAGGAGCCGGAAGGTTCATATCCCTGCGGTCCATAACTACGAAAGGAATCTGCGATTTGATTATATGGTTCATCGTTTTCTGCGAATGTTCGCAGGGAACAATGAGAAAGCCATCCACTCCCTTGTCGATGAATGAATGGACAATGGTGTCCATTTTTTCAGGGCTTTCGTCAGTACTTCCAATCAGGACTGTATAGCCTTTGCTGAAGGCTATTTCTTCCAAAATCTTTGCAATTTCTCCATAGAATATATTAGAAATGTCTGATACAACGGCCCCTATTACCTGTGAACGACCTTTCCTCAGGCTTCTGGCAGCTGAGTTTGGCTGATAATTCAATCGTTTCGCAACCTCAAGAATCCTCTGACGTGTCTCTTCGCTTACCCTGTATTTTTTCTTTCCGTCTGCTTCTATGCGGTTGTTCATTACAAATGAAACCAGAGCAATGGATACCCCGGCTTCTGCTGCGATGTCTCTTATCGTTACATTCTTCGTCATAGATTAGTTCAGATAGATAGACATATATTTATCATTACAAAATTAAAAAAATTAAAGAGGATGACTAAAAAGTCCCTTTTTTGTCATCTCGACCAAGCGAAGCGCGT
>JBJEBO010000289.1:0-2356 GCA_051870155.1 Candidatus Cryptobacteroides sp. | reverse complement strand
AGACTGCTTTGAGATATTCAAGCAGGTGGAAATAAAATCTAAGGTGGTGATGACGACGGCATACGACAATTATGCCGTAAAGGCATTCGAGGCAGGAAGCATAGATTATGTGCTGAAGCCTATAGATTACACTGCGTTGAGCAGGGCAATCGCAAGATGCCGTATGAGCGGGGGATATATCGATATGGAAACTATCTCCAAGGCATTGCAAAAGCCGAATGAATACAAGCAACGATTTATCGTCAGAATAAATGACCATATAATTCCCCTGCGCACTTCTGAAATAGCCTATTTCTATTCCGAGGAAAAGAACACTTTCGTTGTGACCGAAAGCGGCAAGAAATACATAGTGGATCTCTCATTGGATGTAATCAGTGAAGAACTTGACCCTGCTGCCTTTTTCCGCATATCCAGAGGCTGTATCATAGCGATGAATGCAATAAAAAGCATTGTAAAGCAACTCGGCGGACGCCTCAAAATCGAGGCTACCCCTGAGGCTTCATTTGATATGACAGTCAGCCGTTCCCGTGTTGACGATTTCCTGCTATGGATTGAAAAATAATCTCGATACTTCTTTATAACCCTTTTAAACACAATTACTTGGGCCTGCTTTCTATTTTTAGGAAGCAGGCTTTTTTCATGTTCTTTTTCCATCCTCAAGTAAGCGGTTTGAGGATGATGCTTATGTGCATCGGTTCCTCACATCTATTCGCCCAGGGTTCAGTTCACAGGACGGTATCAACATATGTTCTTACGGCGCCACAAACTACATCATCTTCGCTTCTACAGGCGGTGATATGGATGTGGCTACCGTAGGTATTTCTTCTGGTTGGGGCGGACTTTCCGTCACTCCGGATACAAGAGCACCAAATTCAAAAACATCAACCACGATGGTTCCGCCGCCAGGACCTCGTCCGTTTCAACCAGATTTGAGCGTGACTTTCGAAGAGGCATCTTTCTCAGTCACCTCTCCTGTGGGCTACTCTCTCGGAGCCACTCCAGACGAAGAATTCAAAGTAGATTTCTGGCTGATGGGATATCTCTGCACTGACAAAGGTGGCGCCATCGATGGCACAGAGGTGAAATCCAATGTAGTAAGTGCGACATACATTCCTTACAATGCAGACATTCTCGATGTTGACACCTATGACCACATTTGGGTCATAGGAGCAGGAGAGTCAGTCGGAGCGTGGGGATTCGATGGTATATACAGTTCCTGTACAACTTTGAGAAGAGAGTGAAGAAATAGTCAAACTCCGCAAATCTTTTAAGTTTTCAGGAGTCAGTTCCGCAAATCTTTTAAGTTTTATGGATTTTATGTAAATTTGCGCGCAAACATTAAACTTTTTTTCATGATTCAGAGAGCAATTGAAGAAAGAATACATAACGCCCTTGCAAAAAATAAGGCAGTGACTATAATGGGACCACGCCAGGTCGGGAAATCAACTCTTGCAGATGCCATAATCCCGGAAGAAGCAAAAGTCCTTCACTTTAACGGTGACAGCACGGACGTACAAACTATGTTCGTAAATGTCGATGAAACAAAGTTGAAGCTACTTATCGGTAACAAAAACTTCCTCTTTGTTGACGAAGCCCAGAAAATTAAGAACGTCGGCAATATGCTTAAAATTGTAGCCGATACATTCAAAGACGTAAAAATCATCGTCACAGGCAGTTCAGCCTTCAAATTAGCGGAGGCGGTAAACGAGTCCTTGACTGGAAGGAAGCGTGAATTCAAACTCTACCCGCTATCATTCAAGGAAATGGCAGATGAGACCAGCATTCTCGAAGAGTCACGAATGCTTGATCATCGCCTCATCTATGGCTACTATCCGGAAGTGGTGACATCTCCTGAAGATGAAAAGGAAGTCCTTAAGGAACTCATTGACAGCTATCTCTACAAAGATATCATGGAGGAAAATAACATTGCCAAGCCAGATAAACTCGTCAAACTGGTTCAGGCCCTCGCATTTCAAATAGGCTCAACTGTATCAGCTAATGAACTGGCAGGTCTTGTCGGCATTGATGCCAAGACTGTAGAACGCTACATCGAAATTTTAGAGAAGAACTATATAATCTTCACTCTTCCGTCATATGCCAAGAATCAGCGAAACGAACTAAAATTTGCCCGAAAACTCTACTTCTGGGATATGGGAATCCGCAATGGAGTTATTGGAAATATGGCTCCTGTTTCACTCCGATCCCCTGAAGAACTCGGACATATGTGGGAGAACTTCGTAATTGCAGAACGACTCAAGAGAAACGAATATGCCGGAAGAACATTTGTACAGCATTACTTCTGGAGGACTCAGCAGAAGAAAGAAGTGGATTTGATTGAGATTGAGGACGGACTAAT
>JBJEBO010000288.1:0-2366 GCA_051870155.1 Candidatus Cryptobacteroides sp. | reverse complement strand
CTGTAAGAAAATATTTTATCCTGATCCGGTCTTTCCTCAGATGGGCTGACTTGGCAGGTTTTTGCGACTATGCATCCTCCTCTGCCACACCAAAGTTCCGCACTATCCGAAATCCCGTGGTCTTTCTTACTTCCGATGAACTCGAAAGACTTTTTTCATTTGACATATCACCCGGCAATGAAGACCTTGAAAAGGCACGCGACCTTTTCTGCTTCTGCTGCAGTACGTCTCTGCGTTATTCGGATATGGCGAAGCTTAAAGTTTCAGATATTTCAGGTGGACAAATCAAGGTGGTGACAAAGAAGACGGATACCCCGATAATCATTGACTTGAACAGAATATCCTCAAAAATACTTTCAAAATATCATAAATGCATATTTTCTGACGGATTGGCTCTTCCTTCGATGGATCTGAAACATCTCAATTCCAATATAAAGAAAGTCTGCCGGATGTGCGGGATAAATACTCCCGTTACCAAGACTTTTTATGTTGCAGGCGAAAGGAAAGATGTGACATTGCCCAAATGGAAACTCATTTCAAGTCATTGTGGTAGAAGGACTTTTATCTGTTATGCCCTCGCAAGGGGAGTTCCTCCGCAGATTGTAATGAAATGGACGGGACATTCCGACTACAAGGCTATGCGTCCATATATTGACGTCGCCGGACAAGACTGCGCCAAAGCTATGAAGAAACTTTTTAGGAATTTTGACGAAGAATAAATATTAATAATACAATTACACCTATGAAAAACAAATTCAGCATCTTGCATCTATACAGTATGAGAAACAGTATGTTTTCTATGTAATTTATTGAATATTAATATATTCATAGTACAGGCGGTACTATGGTATGTGAATTCTCTTCTATTTCAGACAGATACGTCACTGTAGTCCTACCGGACAATTTCTCTTCCGGAACTTACAAAATCTATGTTACGCGTGGCTCCCAACGCAAACTTATGGGCGAAGCCGTCATTTTCATCGACTTCTCTTCCTCTACCGATATTAATTTGAAAGATGGAAACAATGTTTATGGAAAGGTAACCTGTGAGGGAACACCTATTCCCAATGTTGTCATCTCGGATGGCGTCCAGGTTGTCACTACGGATGATGAGGGTGTCTATCAATTCAAATCAGACAAGGTGAACGGATGGGTTTTTGTCTCCGTACCAGGCGGATACGCAGTCAAGAAAAATGGCATTCTCCCTTCTTTCTATTCTCTTTTCACTATGCCTGCCGGCACACCGGAAAAAGTGGATTTCGAACTTGTCAGAGAGGATGGGCAGGACAATCACACAATGATTTACATCGGTGACCTTCATCTTGCCGACAGAAACGACGACCGTATCCAATTCTCACGCTTCACTTCCGAAATCAATTCATATTTGATGACCAACGGAGGACATAAGGTCTATGGAATCACCCTCGGTGATATGACCTGGGATCTCTATTGGTATTCAAATAATTACTGTTTTTCTGAATATCTCAACGACATAAGCGTCATCAGCGGGATGCCTATATGGCACACCATCGGAAATCACGACCACGATATGAACCAGGCAGGGGACTATGACACAGTCATAAAATATAAAAACAGCCTTGGTCCGACATATTTCTCATTCAACATAGGGCAGGTCCATTATGTCATCCTCGATAATATCTATTGCACTAACAAGGGCGATGGCAGCAGGACTTATGATGACAAAATCACCCAGGAACAGCTCGACTGGCTGAAGAAGGACCTTGCCAAGATTCAGACATCCACACCTGTGGTCGTGTGTATGCACGCACCTATCTATTCGATGACAGGTTCCAACAGTCTCAACAATGCTTCTGCCCTTGAGGCCATTCTTCTCCCTTATTCGACAGTCCATATCTTCACTGGACACAGCCACAGGGTGCACAATATAGACAAGACGGCTTCGAAGCATATTTTCGAGCACAATGCCGGGGCGGTCTGCGCCACTTGGTGGTGGTCGGCAAAGCTGACTCCGGGCATCCATATCGGGCAGGACGGCGCTCCCGGCGGATATGAGATAGTGGATGTGACCGGCAAGGACTTCAAATGGACCTTCAAAGCGACCGGCGCTGATGCAAACCACCAGTTTCGCACCTACGACCGCAACTGCATATCTCTCAGCGGAAATTCCTGCATACCAAACGCTTTCGAGGCGAACAGGACGAAATTCGACGAATATGCCAAGGATTGGAAGGCTGTAAGCAATGCGAATGAGGTTTATATAAATATATGGGATTATGACGAAGAGTGGACCGTGGATGTTACGGAGAACGGAAAGGCCCTGAAGGTGGAGCGTGTTTCCATCTGCGATCCTTTGCACCTTGTTGCCTATACGGCTCCTGCTATGT
>JBJEBO010000287.1:0-2377 GCA_051870155.1 Candidatus Cryptobacteroides sp. | reverse complement strand
CAGGAATTGCGATTCAATGGACGAGGTACTCGGAAGATTCTACACCTGGGAAGAGGCCCAGATAGCCTGCCCTAACGGCTGGAGGCTCCCTACTGACAAGGAATGGTGTGAACTTGCTGAAGAAATCACCGGAACTGCATTCAACGAGACAGAAACCCTGAAAGGAGCAAGCGGCGCCATTATGGTTAACGCAAAATTCAATTCAGAACTGCTGTGGGAATTTTGGCCACAGGTCAAGATTACCAATTCAGCAAAGCTTTCTGTTCTACCAGCAGGTTATGCAAATGTTGCGGAAGGTACCCCGTCATTCGGTGGTTCCGGAGACTTCGCAGTAATCTGGACTTCGGACGAAGTAAACGAAACACAAGGATTATACAGATACATCCACGAGGAAAATCCCGATATAATGTCTGGAGCGGCAGACAAGAAATCCTTCGCCGCCTCTGTAAGATGCGTAAGGGAAATCTCCAAGTAATTAACAATTTATCATTATCGCACTATGAAAAAAGGACTTATCATTTTCGCTGTCATAGCAGTGGTCGTTCTCGGCCTTTTCGGATGGGCAAAGAACTCTTACAATTCCCTTGTACAGGCTGACGAGCAAGTCAGTGCAGCTTGGGCACAGGTTGAAAACGTATATCAGCGCAGGGCTGACCTCATACCAAATCTCGTAGCCACGGTTAAAGGCTATGCGGCTCACGAGTCATCAACTTTGGAAGGCGTGATCGAGGCAAGGTCAAAGGCAACCCAGGTAACCATCGATCCTTCAAATCTCTCAGAAGAGGCCATAGCAAAATTCCAAGCTGCCCAGGGAGAACTCGGACAGGCTCTCGGAAGACTCCTAATGCTCACAGAGAATTATCCTGACCTCAAGGCAAACCAGAATTTCCTCGAACTTCAGGCACAGCTGGAAGGCACTGAAAACAGGATTGCGACTGAAAGAATGAAATTCAATGAGGTGGCAAGGGCATACAACACCAAGGCACGTAGCTTCCCTACCAATATCATAGCCTCAATGTTCAACTTCGACACAAAAGGTTATTTCAAGGCAGCTGAAGGTGCCGAGACAGCTCCAAAGGTGGAGTTTTAGTACATACGCCTTATGAAAGCGAAAGAATTTCTTAGCCGTGACCAGCAGAAGGCTGTAGTCACGGCTATTATGGAAGCTGAAAAGAACACTTCCGGAGAAATAAGGGTTCATATCGACGAGAAATGCAGAAAATCACCGGTTGAAAGGGCCAAGGCTGTGTTTCACGCCCTAAAAATGGACGACACACAACTAAGGAATGGTGTTCTTGTATATGTGGCTTGCCAGTCCAAAGTTTTCGCCATCATCGGCGACAAGGGTATCAATGAAGTGGTTCCGTCTGATTTCTGGAATGACATCTGTTCAGGAATGGCCGCAAAATTCAAGGCAGGACAATTCGCTGAAGGCATCATATACGCAGTAAAGGCCACAGGAGAGAAGCTCAAAGAATTCTTCCCTTATAGTCAGGACGATGTGAACGAACAGCCTGACGACATTTCATTTGAAGGTGAAATCAAGGAATGACAATATGATGAGAAAGACATTCGCTATGATTTACATCGCCTTCACGGCGATGACGGCTGCTTTTGCGATTCCATCGCAGCCGCAGCCACCCAGGCTTGTGAACGACCTCGCAGGCATATTCACATATTCACAGGTACAGTCCCTCGAAAGGATGCTTGTTGACTTTGACGACTCCACCTCCAACCAGATAGCGGTCGTAACGGTGCCCGATCTCGAAGGTTACGCTCCGTCTGAATATGCGACACGAATCGGCCTTGACTGGAAAGTGGGATCGGCAGACTTCAACAACGGAGTGGTAGTTCTCGTGAAGCCAAAGACCGGGGATTCCAAAGGAGAGATCGCCATTGCGGTGGGTTATGGGCTGGAAGGAGCCATTCCTGACGCTTATGCAAAAAGGATAATTACAAACGACTGCATCCCTCATTTCAAGGAAGGAGACTATTTCGCAGGAGTGGAAGCAGGATGCAAGACTCTGATGCGGCTCGCTTCCGGTGAAATTTCAGAGCCTCGTTCAGATGATGACGATGATGTAGGATTTATTATTACGATGTTTTGCCTGGCACTTTTCGGTATAATATTGATAGCCATAATTGCCGGCTCTTCAGGCAAAGGAGGAAACGGCAACAACGGTGGTGGTGGAATAGGAAATACCTATGATGACAGCATAGGAAGAGCCATCATCATAGGTAATATCCTAAACAGCGGAAGACGTTCCGGCGGTTATTCAGGCGGAAACTTCAGCGGAGGAAGTTTCGGTGGTGGAAGCTTCGGTGGTGGCGGATTCGGCGGAGGTTTCGGCGGATTCGGCGGAGGAAGCTTCGGAGG
>JBJEBO010000286.1:0-2383 GCA_051870155.1 Candidatus Cryptobacteroides sp. | reverse complement strand
TGTAATAGATTGAGGCAACGGCTCCCTGCACGCTTGTCTCATCTGAATAATAGATGTCCGCGTCCACCTTGTCGAAGACTTGCTCATCCAAATTGAAGCAGGACTGCATACAAAAGAGGCAGGTGAACAGCATTGCCATTGATTTTATGATATGCTTTTTCATTTTTATTCGATTTTTCAGTTTAGAAACGCAATGTCAGTCCCAACGTGACAGATGTAGCAAGCGGATAAGCGCTTGAAATGTCTATACTTGGGGTGAGTCCGGTGATTGCCACCGTAGAAGGGTCGTTTCCTGAATATTTTGTGAGAGTGAACAGGTTCTTTCCGGAAACATACACCCTGAGATTCTTCAACAGTGATTCCTTGTTCTTCGGACTGAAATTATAGCCGAGGGTCACGTTCTCAAGTTTGAAGAAACCTCCGTCTTCAAGGAAGAATGAAGAAATGACTCCACCACCTGTCTTGATATATGAATCAGACAAATAGGCCTCTCTGAGCACATTGTCGGTACCGCATCCTTGGAGCCCCATTCCATATTTCCTCATATTGAAAATCTGGTAGCCGAAGGCTCCCCTGAAGAAAAGGTTAAGGTCCCAATTACCCAAACGGAAGGCGTTTGTCCAAGAAAGATAATGGGATGGAGTACCGTTTCCGATATATCTCTTATCCTCGGCTGACACGGCAGATGTCGGCGTAGGCTCACCATTCTTGTTGTAAACCAACATATTGCCGTTGTCATCGACTCCTGCATATTCATATCCATAGAATTGTCCCACCTTGCTGCCTTCGGCTATTCGGAAGAAATATTCGCTGGTTCCAACTCCAGGCTTGAGATACATATCCACATACGAGGCATTATATATGTCGTTGGAGAGTTTTGTCAGACGGGTTTCTCCCCAAGACCAGTTGGCTCCCATAGTCCAGCTGAATTTCTGTTTCTTGATAATGTCTCCCTCGATGCTGACTTCAACACCGGTGTTGGTGGTGGTTCCCACATTCACGAGGATGTTGGAATATACATAAGGAGGCTGAGGTGCGGTGTAGTTGTAAAGAAGGTCTTTGGATTGTCTGATGAACCAGTCCACACTTCCGCGGAGTCTTCCGTTGAAAAGTCCGAAATCAATTCCGACATTGGTGCTCACTAGTTTCTCCCATCCAAGGTTCGGATTGGCATTTACTGATGGGAGATAACCTGGAACCCACTGGCCATCAAATAGATATGATCCACTTTGGCTGTAGGTGGAAAGTGATTGGTAAGCGTTGAAATCCGAACGTCCAGTGACACCGTATGACACCCTCGGCTTCAGGCTTTGCACATATCTTCCGTGGTCTTTCAAGAAAGGCATATTTGCCATTTCCCAAGCAAGCGAAGCAGACGGGAAAGCACCCCATTTATGGTTTGCACCAAATTTGGTGGAACCTTCATAACGAATTGAGGCAGAAGCCATAAGAATATCCTTCCAATTGTAGTTGATTCTTGCGAACACACCTATGAGCTTGGACAGCGACTTTCCTGAGGACATCGATGCCTTGCCGTCTTTCAAATATGAACCTGCACCGAGATTGTTATAGCTCATATTGTCGAACGTAAAGTCGTTGTTACCGGCCTGTACGCTTTCCCACCAGGATTCTTCGTATGAATAGCCTGCAACGAACTGGAGACTGTGGTTCTCAAGATACATAGAATAATTGAGCAGCCATTCTGCGTGGTTGGTCCACCATTTCTGATATTGGATGTTGGCCCGTCCATCATATCCGGACCAATCTGATTCGCCAGAGGTTGAAGGTGTGTAGTAATTGGATTTCAAATCGTTATAATCCAATGAGTAGCTTATGGAAGTGCTGAGGTTATGATTTTCTGTTTTGATGATGTTAACTTTCGCCTCGGCGGTTCCGAGCAGATATAGCCTCTGGCCGTTGTTTTCATTTACTGCAAGTTCCTGCACAGGGTTGCGCGCATCTGTAGGGGATGTCGGCTGGTACCAGGAGCCGTCAGGATTATAAACCGGCATTGTAGGGTTCATATTGAGGGCGGTATCGAACATACCGTCGTTGCCCCACTCTTCATTAACCCTTCTGGCCATCATTGAAGCGCATATTTGGAGCCTGTTGGCGAGGACTCTCTGTTCAACTGCAAAACGTCCTCCGAATTCCTCCCTCGCCGCTCTTGTGTCAAGACCGGTTGCGTTCTTGTAATTGATGGAAGCATTGTAGGAACCGTTTTTGGTGGAACCGTCCACTGCTATGTATTGGTTGAGGTCATAGGAGAAATCCCTCATAAGGAGGCTGTACCAGTCGGTGTCATATCCATAATCGTTGCCTCTGAGTGAACGGCGGAACTCATCCGCGCTCATCACCTCGGCGTGTGGCTTGGCTATATTCA
>JBJEBO010000285.1:0-2384 GCA_051870155.1 Candidatus Cryptobacteroides sp. | reverse complement strand
GATTACCGGAGTTGCCGATGCTATGACCGATTCTACCCCTGTTGTCGTCATAACAGGTCAGGTACCGGCAAGTTCCCTCGGAACCGATGCATTCCAGGAGGCTGATATCATAGGTCTTACCACTCCTATCACCAAATGGAATTATCAGATCAGATATGCCAAGGATGTTGCGTGGGCTGTCGCCAAGGCTTTCTTCATTGCCGGGACGGGGCGTCCTGGACCTGTAGTCCTGGATTTTACCAAAGATGCCCAGGACGGAATTATTGACTTCCGCTATGAAAAATGCGATTTCATCAGAAGTTATATTCCTCAGGTCAGCGTCTCCGACGAAGTCTATGACAAGGCAGCCGAAATGATAAATAAAGCTAAAAAACCATTGCTTGTCTTCGGTCAAGGCGTCCTGATCAGCGGGGCCGAAAAGGAATTGATGGAATTCCTTGAGAAAGGTGATATACCGGCTGCTTCAACATTGCTCGGAATCGGAGCCCTTCCATCTGATTTTAGCCATTATGAGGGTATGCTTGGTATGCACGGTAGTATTGCCCCCAATGTCAAGACCAATGAATGTGACTTGCTCATAGCCGTCGGAATGCGTTTCGACAACAGGGTGACAGGACCGGTCAATTTATATGCAAAACAAGCGAAAGTAATTCATATAGACATAGATGCATCTGAAATAGGCAAGATTGTACCGGTCGATCTTGGAATCAATACGGATGCCAGCGATGCCCTCAAGGCTCTGACTGCAAGAATCCGTCCTGCAAGAAGGACAGAATGGAGAGACAGTTTCTCGGTCTGCCGAAAAGTAGAAGAAGATAAGGTCATAAAGCCGCAAATACATCCGCATTCCGGTGCCATCAAAATGGGGGAAGTGGTCGATATGGTTTCGAAGGTCACTGCTGGAAAGGCGATTGTGGTTACTGATGTAGGACAGAATCAGATGATGGCTGCACGATATTCCAAATTCATAAGTCCTCGCAGTTTCATCACATCCGGAGGTCTCGGAACTATGGGATTCGGACTCCCTGCTGCTATTGGGGCCAAAATGGCTGCTCCTGACAGACCTGTATGTTTATTCTCCGGTGATGGAGGTATCCAGATGACCATCGAGGAACTTGGAGTTATAATGCAGGAGAGGACAGGAGTTAAGATCGTAATACTCAATAACAACTGGCTTGGAAATGTCCGTCAGTGGCAGGAAATGTTCTTTGACAGGCGCTATTCTTCCACAAGGATGATGAATCCCGATTACAAGATGATAGCCGCAGCCTACGGTATTGAAGCTGAAGAAGTTAACTCAAGGACCGAGTTGAAGGGAGCCGTTGAAAGGATGTTTGCGGATGACTGTGCCCGTATCCTTATCGTCCAAGTGGAGGAGGAAGGGAATGTGATGCCAATGATACCTCCTGGAGAACGGGTTGACAGGATTATGCTCTCCGAAACGGAATGGTATGGGAAATGACGGAAATGGGCTTTATGTACAATCATTTCAAGATTTCAATTATGGAAGAAACGATAAAACGATATACGGTGGTCATCCACTCCGAAAATCAGATTGGTTTGCTGACCCAGGTGGCCAACATATTTACAAGACACAGCCTTAATATGTCCAGCCTGGCAGCAGGAGCATCTCCAGTGGAGGGCATTCACACGATAACGATTGTGACCGATGCAACTCCCAAGAAAATTCTTGAAGTTGTCCGGCAACTTGAGAAAAAGGTGGATGTGGTGCGTGTATTATATTATTCGGACAAAGACATTATATATAGGGAACTTGCATTATACAAAGTTCCGACTGATAAAATAATGCATTCTGGGAATATAGAGGAACTACTTCAGAGTCACAATGCCAAGATAATAGAGCTCAACAAGGATTTCACGGTCATCTCAAAAGTGGGGACAACTGATCAGACCCAGAAACTTTATGATCATCTCAATCAGTTCGGAGTTATACAATTCCAGCGTTCAGGACGGATCGTGGTGTCAAGAGAGAGGCAGGAACCTCTTCAGGAATACCTTTTAGAAAGAGAAAAGAGTAAGAATAATAAACTTTAAAATCAGTATTGATATGGCAAAGATTAATTTTGGTGGTGTAGAAGAAAATGTAATCACCCGTGAAGAATTCACACTCGAAAAAGCAAGAGAAACACTCAAAGGCGAGAAAATCGCAGTCATCGGTTATGGTGTACAAGGTCCTGGACAGTCTTTGAACCTTCGTGACAATGGATTTGATGTGATTGTAGGCCAGCGTCCGGGCAAGACATACGACAAGGCTGTCGCTGACGGATGGGTTCCTGGTGAGACACTTTTCGGCATAGAAGAGGCCTGTGAGAAGGGTACTATAATAATGTGCTTGCTTTCTGATGCGGCTGTGATGTCCGTAT
>JBJEBO010000284.1:0-2384 GCA_051870155.1 Candidatus Cryptobacteroides sp. | reverse complement strand
GCCAACGGTACCTGCGGTCCTTTCTATGACTATGGAGAGGCTACCCTCACAGGTTTCCACCTTCGCAAATACCTCGATCCTGATATGAAACTTGAGGATATCGGAGAAGGCAAGTCAGACCAGCCGTTCATTCTTATGAGATATGCTGACGTTCTTCTTGCAGCAGCAGAGGCTGCAGTTGAACTTTCAATCGCAGGTGCACCTTGCCCGGTTTCAGGAGATGATATGCTCCAGGTTGCTACCCAGGCTATCAACGACATCCGCGAGAGAGCAGGAGCAGACCTACTTACAGGAAACCTTTCAGGAAACAACGATAGCCGCGACATCGTCCGCAAGGAACGCCGCAAAGAGCTTGCATTCGAGCACAAGAGCAAATGGGATATCCGTCGATGGAGAGTCAACCACGAGGAAGGCAGGGCCGGATTCTGGGGCGAGCAGCGTGACCCTTCAATTTTCAGCAACGGTACCCACTACCGTTTCAGGGGTCTCTACCCGTTCTTTTCAACAGCAACAGGCAAGTATTTCTTCGATTCACGTTTCCAGTGGACCGCTTCAAAGACATTCGGATACACGGTTACAGACTACTATTTCGGAATACCTTCAGGTGAAGTTTCCAAGAGCCCTGTCATCGACCAGCAGCCGAACAGATAGTGTTTAACTGATTAATTGAATTATATTTATGAAAAAGATAACATTGTTTACCCTGCTTTGCGGCATTGTTATGGGCACAGCCTCCTGTTCTCTTTTCGAACTTGACAACTATGACGCTCCTGCAGAAACTCTGCGCGGTAAAGTGGTTGATGTGAAGACGGGAGCCCCTATCCTCACCGACCAGGGAAGCGAAGGAATCCGTGTCAGACTCACAGAGACTTCATGGGAAGGCAATACCAATCCTCTGGATTTCTACTGTCGTCCTGACGGAACATTCCAGAATACCAAGATCTTCGATGCTGAATATAATGTTCGCATTGACGGTCCTTTCATCCCAATCGTCCGTGAGACATCCGATGGAAGTCTTCTTTATGACGGTTCTGTCAACACAAGAATTAAAGGTGAGACTGAACTCACTTTCGAGGTGGAGCCTTTCCTTAATGTAGAGATAGTTGACATTCCTTCCGCTTCGAGCGGCAAAGTTACTGCCAAGGTAAGGGTTACCCGCGGCGTGGATGTCGAGACTTTCAGAAGCAAAATCGAACCTATGGGCGATTATGACGAGTCCTTCGTTAACGTAACTGACATACAACTCTTTGTAAGCTATTCAAAGTCAGTTGGATATAGAGCACGTGACGACAGGTGGTCAAGCAAGATCGAATATCCTGGCAATTCTTTTGAAGCAAATCTCGGAGAAGAAGTGGAAATCACCTCAATCGGTTCCATTCCTTCAGGACGCAAAGTGTTTGTAAGGGCTGCTGCCCGCATCAACTACGACACTCCAAGAGGAAGCGGTACAAGGCGATGGAACTATAGCGAGGCTATGGAAGTCACTGTTCCATAGTTCTTCTGAAGACAGATTTATTTTCATATCGACCTTGCGGAGCACGTGGGAATCATAGTAGTGTGTTGGTTTACAACCACGTACTCTGCTCAGGTCGGATATGATAGATATTCTTATACAATAATCACAAACACAAAACGTAATGACAATGAACAAAGAAGTTTTAACTCTGTTTCTCGCCCTTGGTCTGGTTTCCTGTGGGACGACGGCCCGGAACAGCGGGGATGGAATAAAGACGACTTTCCAGACTTCGAGGGAATGGCGTCCTACAATAGACAACAGGGCTGATGCAGTGATGGTCTATGGGGTGGGCGGAAATCCTTCCGACAAATCTGCAAGGAAGAGTGCTGTTGAAGAGAGGATAAAATCCTGGCAGGACCGAGGCTATGTCACTCATTTTATGACAGGCATCGCCTGGGGGGAATACCAGGATTATTTTACAGGAAAGTGGGATGGAAAATGGCATCTCGACGAAGGACAGGTGACTGCCAAGGGAGATACCATCTGGCACGGACATCTTGTCCCATATATCGTTCCTTCAGAGAATTATCTCAAATATATGAAGGAAATGCACGTCAAGCGTGTGATTGATGCCGGAGTCGAGGCCATCTTTATGGAAGAACCGGAATTCTGGGCAAGGGGAGGATACAGCGAGGCTTTCAAAAGGGAATGGCAGGAATATTACGGTTTCCCTTGGAGACCTCAGCACGAATCTCCAGAAAACACATATCTTTCGAACAAACTCAAATACCATTTATATTATAGGGCACTCAATGAAGTGTTCACATACGCCAAGGAATATGGAAAGACCAAAGGAATGGATGTGAAATGTTATGTTCCTACACATTCCCTCGTCAATTATTCCCAGTGGCAAATCGTCAGCCCGGAG
>JBJEBO010000283.1:0-2387 GCA_051870155.1 Candidatus Cryptobacteroides sp. | reverse complement strand
AAGCAAAACAGACCTACAGTATAGGGAAACTTGGTTCCACGAAGAATAAATTTAATAATTGCTCCCGCAAGAAGTGCCACAATCACAAAGGCAATCGGGGATATTGCTGTTACATTTTCCATAATGGGCGCAAAAATACAATTTACTTATATGAATATAAAGCCAAACACAGAAATTTTTGACAGTATTAAAAAAGCACCTCAACACTGGGCTGAAGTGCTTTTCATTTTCTATTGATATCAATGTTCTACAAAGATCTCTCCACGCGCTTCGCTTGGTCGAGATGACATAAAAGGAATTTTAGAGTCACCCCTAATATTAGAGATTGTCCTTTTCGATATCCTTGAAATAGCGGTAGGTATTGACCTTCAACTCTCCTGCAGCAAGTTCATCGCAGACGATAACTCCGTGAGGATGAGCCTGAAGGGCAGAAAGGGTGCAAGTATGAGAATATGCTCCTTCGACAGCCTGCTGAAGGGCACGGGCTTTCTTGTGTCCGAAAGCGAGCACGAGCACCTCTTTAGCATCCATCACTGTTCCAACGCCAACTGTGAGAGCTCTCGTAGGCACTTTACTGATGTCTCCGTCAAAGAAGCGGGAGTTCACGAGAATGGTGTCATAAGTGAGGGATTTGATTCTTGTGCGTGATACCAATGAAGAATAAGGTTCATTGAAAGCGAGGTGTCCATCTTCACCGACGCCGCCCATAAACAGGTCGATACCGCCAGCAGCCAGGATTTTCTTCTCATAAGCCTCACATTCTGCTTCAAGGTCCGGAGCATTACCGTTCAGAATATTGATATTTTCTTTCGGGACATCGACGTGATCGAAGAAATTGCGAGCCATAAAAGAATGGTAGCTCTCAGGATGTGATTCAGGAAGTCCCACATATTCATCCATATTGAATGTGATGACATTCTTGAACGAAACTTCTCCTTCTTTATAAAGACGGATGAGTTCATTGTAAGTTCCGATAGGAGTTCCACCGGTAGGAAGTCCCAAAACGAAAGGTTCGTCTGTCCTTGCAGCTTTTTCCTTTATGCGTGACACGATGTGGCGTGCAGCCCATACGGAACCTTTCTTGTCGCTGTTTTCAATAATAAGTCTCATTGTGTATATTGGTAATATTTTGGCAAAAGCCATTAGTGCTTCGCAAAATTAGCAATAATTATTAATTTTTCATCGTGGTTTTAAAGAATAATCTTTTAGTGGCTCAAAAGTTTTTATTTATTGTCAAAAAACGCTGAATTATTAAAATTTTTCAATATCTTCGTGGGGCTAAACCTAAAAGAGTGCATATCAGAAACAAGTACGATATAAACTATTATAAATTATGACTAACCTTTTCTACCTCGTGCCTGCAGCAGCAGTTGTCGCACTGCTGTTTGCCTACCTGTTCTTCCGTCAGATGATGAAGGAGAGCGAGGGCACAGCGACGATGAAAGAAATTGCCCGTTTCGTCCGCGAAGGCGCAATGGCCTATTTGAAACAGCAGTATAAGATTGTTACGGTGGTCTTCGTAGTGCTTGCCATTTTCTTTGCCATCCTTGCCTATGGCTTTGGTGTCCAGAACCCTTGGGTTCCATTTGCATTCCTCACAGGAGGTTTCTTCTCCGGACTTGCCGGCTTTGTCGGTATGAAAACAGCAACTTATGCTTCTGCAAGGACAGCCAATGCGGCTATGCGTTCTTTGAATTCAGGACTTAAAGTGGCATTCAGAAGTGGTGCGGTTATGGGTCTTACAGTTGTGGGACTTGGTCTGCTTGACATCGCCATCTGGTGGTTGATCCTTTCCGGATTCTATCCTACGACAGATCCTCAGAACCTTGTGATTATCACCACTACAATGCTTACTTTCGGAATGGGAGCATCCACCCAGGCCCTGTTTGCAAGGGTAGGCGGCGGTATCTACACCAAAGCCGCTGACGTGGGAGCCGACCTTGTAGGAAAGGTTGAGGCAGGCATCCCTGAAGACGATCCACGCAACCCTGCAACCATCGCCGACAATGTAGGTGACAATGTGGGAGACGTGGCAGGAATGGGTGCCGACCTTTATGAATCATATTGCGGTTCCATCCTCGCGACCTGCGCCCTCGGTGCTTCCGCCTTCTATATGGACGGAACCACATTCCAGCTCAAGGCAATATTTGCTCCTATGCTCATCGCTTCCATCGGCGTAATTCTTTCACTCATCGGAATCTACACCGTACGTACAAAAGAAGGTGCAGGAATGAAGCAGCTTCTCAAATCACTCAGCGTGGGAACCAATCTCAGTTCCGTACTCATAGCAGGAGCGACTTTCCTCATCCTTTGGCTTCTCGGACTTGAGAACTGGGTCGGTATTTCATTCTCAGTTGTAGTCGGCCTTCTTGCCGGAGTCATCATAG